>JANXWM010000075.1 GCA_025351145.1 Chitinophagaceae bacterium | reverse complement strand
TTTTTACCTGTGGCAAGCTGATAAGGAATAAGGTTAGGAACACCTGTATGGAAAATAGGCAATAAATCAACAGATCTTGGTGAGCCCGGAGCCGGTAACAAAAGGTTACCGAAAATAGCATCATCCAAAGCTGTTCCTGCTACTGCAGAAGAACCTTTAAGTGCATATAAACCATCCTGGCCATTGCCAAAACCATAAGCACCTAAAGAATTTTTCTGCATACGTAATGGTGTAAATGCAGGTACTGCTCCGCCAAACTGTGCATCGTCCATGTAAAGTGCCAATTCAGGATTATCGAAGAACTGGTAGAACTGGGCATCAGCGTAAGGAGACTGTGAATTCCATAAATCTTTGTAGCCAATTGGAATAATTGCTTCATTGGTTAAAGGCATTCCAAGTCTTGAAACCTGAACCCAGTTGCCCGAATGTGTTTCTGTACCATCACCGTTTAAAACGCGCATGCTCTGCCTGCTTGCACTTGCCCAAACACCAATTACATAATCACCATCGAGTATGCTTGTTGCTTTTCTTACGTTTTTGTGATCTTTCTGAAGATCAGCAATATTGATCTCTAATGCAATAACAGAAACATTTTTACATGCCAAACCATCAGAAGGTTTTGAACCTGTAGTACGTGGTGCATCACCAAGATCGAAGATACCGCCAAGGTCTACAAAGAAAGGATCATCAACCGGACCGCAGAACACTTTTTCGCCAGTGCTTGCTTTTGTAATAGACTGTTTTGCAAGTGATCCATAAGAAGCTGCACCCAAACCTACAGTGCTTGTAATAGAGCGTGGCCCTATATTGTACGGTGGCACAGTACCGCCTGTTTTTACGGTAGCAAAAGATTTACCACCATCAGTACTCTTTTCCATGGTGTAAGTAGTCTTCAGGTTTTCTTTGCCAAGCCTGATGTTGAAGAAAGTAGTTGGGTCTTCATTTACCTGCTGAAAAGTGAAACGGTAAATAATATCATCACCCGTTGTTTCGATGTTGTTATCGATGTGTATTTCGTAACGGATGTTTGATCCAAACTGGTAATAATTTGGCCCGCCAAAAGGTAATTGTCCGGGTACATAGCCCGCAATAATCGTTATTTTATTGGTGTCTTCAGGGCTGCGGAATGCATATACATCCGTGTTATCAGCCAATGGGTCATTGGCAATTAACGGGGCTTCCCTGTGGCTCGAAGACATAAGGATGGCAGATGCCCCAAATACTGCGGCAACAGAAAGCAGCCGCAACGTTTTGGTCTTGTTCGATTTCATTTTTTGTGTTTTTTTTATTTATAAACAATTAAAGAAAGAGCCGGGGTGTACAACCCGGATAATTTATTTTACTGCAGTTACAAGAGATACGGAAACTTTAACTGTATGGATTTAGGTATTTATAAAAGAGTACACTTTTTTTCCCGGGCAAGCGCATACCTCCATCTTAGGTCAGCATTAATTTATTATTCCCAGGAAAGGTGAAGAAGATTTTTGAGCCGGGCAGAAAAATATGCATGAAGCATCGTTGCGTCGCACACTTGTACGTTCGGATTGGAGGTTGAGCTTTTATCGCAGAGCAGATTTAAAAGAAGAACGAAGCAAATGCTGTTGGACAGCGGCCAACAGCGGCATTAAGACTTAGAATATCTAATATTGAATGATTTCATTTGATAAACTATCTAACCTATATAAGTTTCCAATTTTTAGTAGACTTACGGGCAATGAAGCCAGTTTTAATTTTCTTGCAACTGGTATGAAAAGATTATCAACATTATCTCCAAATTCAATACTACCAGACTTAAGAATCAAATCATAATGTTTTTCAGAGATAATTTTTTTAAAAGCTGCATTTACCTTTTGGTATAATGGCTCTGCCAATCTACGTTTTCGTTCATTCGTTGCGTGCTCCGAATTTTGTTTCCAATAAATGATACTTAATTCAATCTTTTGCCTGAGAGCACCGATAGAATCATCGAATTTTCTGTCATGGCTTTGGTCCCGATAATTCAAAAAAAAGCGGTCAAGTCTAACTAATTCTTGTTGGAGGATTTTATAATCTGTGGGGATCGTGTCAATTTCGTAACACATTACCAAACTGTCAACCACTTTATATTCAGGTAAAGCATGTACCATAGAATCAATGTCAAACACAGCAATTCTCAATGACTGTGAATACCACTTTGCACAAGTATTAAGACAAATCATTGCAATCATTATATATCGTACTTCTTTTTTCATTACTGCAAATCTGATATTGTTACACAAGCATATGTAGCGAATCGAAGATTTTAAAAAAATATAGCACAGCACCCAGTTATATCACTCAATACAAAACGGATAATCAAATTGCTTTGTTTCACCGGTATTCATCTTTTTTACAGTTAGTAGAAGCTCTCCTTTTTCTTTTCTAATGCTGTCTCCGGTTGAAATAAATTTGAAAAATTCATCGTACTTCGAACCACAACAATTTGATACATCTAAATCAATCATTCTGTCTTGTTGCTTTACTTCTATCTTTAAATTACATGACTGTGTTCTGTTTATACTTCCGACAATCCCATTACATTGAACTTGTTTAAGTTCATATGTAATGCCATAAGGAACACCAATAACGAACATAAAAAAAATGAGCGCAATTACTCCGATCAATAATAGACTTATAATCACCAAAAATTTGCCTAAAAAACTTTTCAATTATCTATTGTTATGTTGTTAACAAATTCGCACAGATAACAATTTTACTTTCGTAAAGCTATCAAAATTCTTCGCCATTGTTGGCCGCTAAGAAACAATCTTCGCTTCAATCTACGCTTCGGTAAAGTTCAATATATAATCCAACCGCACAAGAGTGCGTCCCGATGAGGCATACGGGATCAGGAACGCAACAAAGTTCAATAGCAATTCTTCAGCCCGGTAACAAATGCCTTTACGCCTTTATTGCATTACGATTTTTTATAAAAACAAAAAGACCGGCAACAAGCAGCAAAGCAACAGCACCAATGATGTAAAGAAGGGAATGATCTGCTGGCTTTATCTGCGGAATTTCTGTGATGGTAATAAGCTGGTTGGCATTTACATTAGTGATGGTTTGTTTGTTACCACCAGTCCAGTAAACAGTTATTGAATCAATCTTTTGCGCATTGCCTAAACCAAAATGCGCAATAACAGAACTTTGAGAAAGATGGCTTGAAGCGCCTCCGTCTATTTCACGGATCATCTTTTTTCCTCCGGCTGCTACTTCAATTTTTGAGCCTATACCGTGACTTTCTGCCTGTATTCCTTTGAGCGAAATTTTGATCCAGTTGCCTTTGGTTGAATCGTTGCGGAACAGTTTTGTTACCGAAGGCACGGGATAACCTAACACCGCTGCCTGGTTTACCACGAGTAAATCCTGATCGCCGTCGTTATCGAAATCGAATGTAACCGAGCCACGGCCTATGCCATAATCTGCAAGGCCTGCGGCCTGCGCATGGTCTTCAAATTTGCCGCCCATATTTTCGTAATAAAAATTTGCCATGGGCACACAGTTGGGATTTAAATCTCCGTTTGAAACGAACAAATCCACATCTCCATCCTGGTCGAAATCGGCAAAGTTTGCACCCCAGCTTATGGCTAAAAAACCCAGGCCCGCCTGGTCGGTTTTATTTACAAGTGGTTTGCCGGGACCCTGGTTTACCATAAACACATTGAACTTAATATTGGTAAAATAATAATCCATAAACCCATCGTTGTTGTAGTCGCCAACGGCTGTGCCCATGGAGTTTATTCTAAGGTCCATCTTCTTTTCTTTGGCAACATCTTTAAAAGATTCGCTGGGAAAATTATTCTCTAAAAGCAGGTCTGGCGTGCGTTTGTAGCCAAAGTCGTTGTTGATGATTAAATCCTGGTCACCATCGTTATCATAGTCGGAAAACACGCCGCCAAAACCAAAGGCACTAAATTCGAGGCCGTAATCATCATACACATCTTTAAATTTTTTTCCCTTTTCATTCAGCAATAAATAACCCTTTGCAATCTGGTTGGCACCCACCACTGTTGCATCGTTTATAACACTTAGTTTTCCTTTGAATTCGTTGAAATAATTGCCCACATAAATATCGGGCCAGCCATCTGCATTGAAATCACCAAAGCTTGCAGATGTGCTGAAGGAAAGCGTTTCATCAAGGCCATACTCATGCGTTGCATCACGAAATGTGCCATTGCCATTATTAATAAATAACAGGTTATGCGCCCTGGGAATTTCCTGTTTTTTATCGCGTCTTGTAATGGTAGTAACAAACAAATCAACAAAACCGTCGCGGTTAACATCGGCACCGGTTACGCCCTGTGTTACGTAATTTTTTGTGGCCGTCATACCCGATTGTTCAAACACGTTGGTGAAGGTGCCGTTGCCATTATTTTTATACAGCACATCATCGTTTGTACCACTGGTGATGTACACATCTTCGTAACCATCTTTGTTGTAATCAATAACACATGCACCGCCGCCAAACATGCCTTCATACACTTTGAAAACATGATTGATACCGGCCTGAACCGTTACATCTGTAAAATGTGTTTGAGCAAAACTTTGGGTTACAAAAAGGGTTAAAAAAACCGATACGGTAATTAAGCGGTAACGCATTTGTTGATATTTATTATTTCTGTTTTTACAGATTTATTTATAAGAATTTTTTGAGCCAGGCTTATGATTTTTTATGGCATCGTCTGTTGCGTCGCACTCTTGTACGTTTGGATTATGAATAAGCTTTTACCAAAGCGAATGTTTTAACCGCATAGACGGAGAGACGCAAAGATGTACAAATATATCGTGCGTCATTGCGAGGAACGAAGTAATCTCCTGTCGTGCATTCTTCCTCGTGTTTGTTATGTTTTGCCAGGAGATTGCTTCGTCGTTCCTCCCCGCAATGACGCACGTTGTTTTGACTACTTCGCGTTGCTCAAATCTATTCTTCAGTACAAGAGTGCGACGCAACGGATGCTTCATTGAAATACAAAAAGCCGGGCCACAAAAATAATATAAGCACTTATACAATTTATTTTTTCCAATGTAATTGATCAATGTTGTTGGCGATTACTTTTCCTTTTTCTAATCCTGCAGCATTATCCTGCGGCGTATGAATGCCACCATAAAAACGGGAGTTTGCAGTCTCTTCTGCTACCTGCCAGAACGAATTAAAATGCCGTGCTTTAAAATCTGCATTTCTTATCTCATCTCTTGGGCGGCCAACAT
>JANXWM010000062.1 GCA_025351145.1 Chitinophagaceae bacterium | reverse complement strand
ATGAAGAAATATTCAATGCATATTGCGTTGATGATTCAGTAAATGTTCCGTTATGGTTATTGATGTATAATTCATTGTGCCCTGTTAAACCGCATTTGCCGGTTACTGCGCATACATAAATATCCAGCCAGCCGTCTGCATTTACATCTGCCATAGTTACGCCGCTACTCCAGTCTGAAATGCCTGCCACACCTGCGTTTTCAGTAATATCTTCAAACTTAAAATTCCCTTTGTTCAGGTAAAGTTTGTTGTTTGCTTTTGTGTTGGCGGTAAAATAAATATCAGGCAAACCATCATTGTTTATATCGCCAATGGCAACGCCACCGCCTTCGTAGTAATACAAATAATAAAGTATATTAAAGCCTTTGCGTTGGGGAAGGTTGTTTTGAAACGTGATGTTTGTTTTTGAAGCTGGCAGCGCGGTGAATAAATTATCTGGCCTGGTACAGGAAATAAAAAATAATACAACAAGCAGAAAAAAAATATTTACTATTTTATTTTGCATAAAAAATATAATAGCTGTCCGCTATTGGTTGTAAAAGATTATTGACCCATCATTATTACTACTATAAGGCGCCTGTTGCGTCGCACTCTTGTGCGTTCGGAACATTTTTGAACTATGGTTCAAAAGTTCACAAATTCCAAAGGTTCACATGTTCTTTGCGTGCAACAAGTTTGTAAACCGGTGAACCCGTGAACGCTGGAACTGCAGCTTTATGTTCCGAACGTACAAGTGAGTGACACAAGAGACGATGCCATTAAATACTTAGCTTGTAACATAAATATTTAATTAAAACAACTTCTTTAATGGCTACATTTTTTTGAACAGCTAAAATAAATTGTTTACAAAGAACCTATAGAATTTATTGCTTTTAAAAGTTGGCTTTTATACAACATTAAAGGCTGCAAATAAACTTGCAGCCTTTAATGTGTTTCTTGTTTACATTTTATTGTTTTGATGTAAATAAGTCATTTACTTCTGATGCAGATAAAGCTTTATTGTAAAGGTGGAACTGATCCATTGCGCCGTTAAATGATTTAGCCCATGGTTCGGGGCCATGATTTGTTAAGCTTGGATTTGTTTGAAATGCAAAACTTCCCAACACCATTCCTGTAACATTATCAAATTTTATATCTCCATAATTACCACCGCCTAAAATTTTATTATTGACTGCGGTGGCAGCACCATCTTTATATAGGCTGAGACTCGACGTAGCTGCATCGTAAGTTAAAGCTATATGTGTCCATCTATTTAATACATTTTTCAATTTTACATTATCATCGGCAGTCCATTCTTCTCCACCACCTGATACATTTGCATTAAACATGTGAATTTTTAAATACACGGCGTTGTTATCAGTAGCATCGGTATAATTCTCAAGAAATATTTCAATATTTCCCCAGAATTGTGTGCTGTTTGAGATCGCAAATACCCCCTGGGCTCCATCGCTGACAGGACCACCCGCAGTTCCATTGCCATTCATCCAAAAAGCAACCGTAAAACTCCCGATGTTTTTAATTGTATCTAATGGAACACTTACAAAGCCATCAGGATTTGTTGTTATATCCTGAAGGTTAAAAGAAAGATAACCTAAATCACCTACTTTCATTGCCTGACCCGTTATACCTGCAACATAAGAGATATTAGTAGCTGTTCCAGCTAACTTATTTTCACCATTATCTGTTATATTGTTTTCAAAAGAAAACGAGCTTTTCTCAGGATTGTATGGTGGTACAGGCGGATCTTTAGGATAATCCCCTAAAGGGGGCCTGGTTAATTTCTGGCAGGCCCCTGATACAATAAGCAACACCAAAAGCGCAATAATTTTACTCATTATTTTTTCCATAACGCGATTTTTAAAATGCTTTAAAAAATTACCATTCAGGGTTTTGAACCAGTTGCGGGTTTTTATCCAGTGCATTTTGCGGCAGAGGGTAAAACCTGCACTTGTTTAAATATCCCATAGGGCCAAGTACATTAAGTGCATCAATTCCATCTGGGGCAGGTACCCAGCGGACTAGGTCGTAAAACCGTTCCCATTCCATACCAAATTCCGCTCTTCTTTCTTTCTTTATTGCTGTTCGCAGTAAACCCTGATCTGTGGTGGTGACTTGCGGTAATACAGGGTTACTACCCCTGGCTCTTGCTCTAACCTGTTCCAAATAACCTAATGCTTTAGACGCATCCCCGGTTTCATTTGCAGATTCTGCAGCCATTAATAATACATCTGCATAGCGTAATACGCGAACATTAAGCCACTGGCCAAAGCGATCACCTGTTGCTGCCTGCCTTGCGGGGTCGGTGTACACCTTTTTATTCCACATGGGTTGTGCCAGGCCTATGGGCAGTGTTCTTCCATAAATTCCGTCTGGCTGTCCTTCATATAATATGGTTTCACTTCTTCTTGGGTCCCCGGTTTCATACGAACCATCCAGCGCTGTAGTGGGAACATTGAACCCCCAGCCCAGATCCCAATCCCCTGAACCACGAATGCCTTGTACCTGGTTGTATGAGCTTCCGTAAGTAACGGAGCCGTTAGCATTCTGGTAAAGCTGAATTTCAAATATGGATTCACTTGAATTTTCACCACTTTCTTTAAAGAAATCTGAATAATTATTTAACAATGTATACTGGCCTGAGCTGATTACCTGCTCACACTTTGCCAAAGCACCGCCCCAGTCTTTACGGTAAAGCATAGTCTTGGCATGTAGAGTATTAGCTGCCCCTTTTGTAAGCCTGCCGGGAAATTGATTGACCCAGGACAATGGTAAATTGGCATCAGCAAATTCAAGGTCACTATCTATAAAAGTATATATTTCTGCCACTGTGTTCTTAGGCTTATTGGCATCTCCGGGCTGAGAAACTTTAAAATCAATAATAGGAACTTCACCATAATCCCTTACCAGGTCAAAATAAGCATAAGCCCTCATGAACTTTGCCTCTGCCTCATTAATAAGGCTGCCGGGATCGGTTAATTTCAAGGAGTCAATCTCGTGCAACACATCATTGCAGGCATAAATAAAATTAAAATGACCATCCCAGTAACCATTCAAAAGCCAATGATCTTTGGTATATTGGTACTTATCCATCGCATCAGTTAATTCACCAATATCACCAGGTGTGCTGCCTTTTTGAGCATCATCTGAACGAACACTTTTAAAGAAAAGGGTAGAAAGATCTGCCATCCCTGACTCATCTCTTAGTTTACCATAAAGGCCAAATACTTTTCCTTCAAGGCCCCCTACAGTTAAATCACCATCGGTAGCAATACCAAGAGGTTTGCGGTCCAGAAATTTCTTACATCCTGCGGTTGCAATAAAAAGTATAACCATAAAAACGAGAAGCCCCGGTTTATAAAAACGCTGTTTCATAATATTTTAATTTTATTTTATTAAAATGTAAGATTTAAACCAAAGGTTGTTATAGCAGGAATGGGGTATCCTCCCCCATCTATTCCAAAAGCTATAGCGGAACCTCCTGCTTCGGGTGTAAATCCTGAATTATTTTTCCATGTTTTCAGGTTTTGTCCACTCACATAAACGCGCAATGAATTAATATGTGCCTTAGCTAAGAGGCTTGCATTGAAAGTATAGCCAAGTTGTACGTTCCGTAAACGTATATAACTGCCATCTTCAATCATATAAGTAGAATTTACCTTATTAATTGGAAAATCACCAACTCTGGGCTCCCAGTTAGAAGAGCCGGGGGCGGTCCATCTCCCAAGCCTGTCTTCACGGTAGTTAAATTGTGCAAAGCTGTTTCCATTTCCAAAACCCCTCCAAATTTCATTTCCATACACTCCCTGAAAATCTACTCCAAGATCAAAACCTTTATAATTGGCACTGGCTGAAAAACCGTAAATGAAATCGGGAGTGGGGTTGCCAATCAGTTGCCTGTCTTTTTCATTAATTATGTTATCGCCGTTGAGGTCTTTATATTTAATATCGCCAGGCCCGTAGGATCCAAAGTAAGTGGCATCAGGGCTTTTTGCTTTATCAGCATTTGACTGATAAATTCCGTCAACAACCCATCCATAAAAATATCCAATAGGCAATCCTGCTTCTGATATTGACTGGCCTGCATCAATTTTATAACCTTCTTTGAAAATAGATAAAACCTTATTTTTAATAGTGGTGATGTTACCTGAAAAATTGTACCCAAACCCTGACTTAAGCGTTTGAGACCAGGTGGCCTGGAATTCAAATCCTTTATTTTCAATAGAACCCGAATTGGTATAGAACTGGGCTGCACCATCATTCACAAACGCAAGGAGATCGTTTGTTTTTCTATGATAATAATTAGCATCAAAATGAAGTTTACGACTTAACATATCAAGTTCGAACCCTCCTTCGTATGAATTTACCGTTTCCCATTTCAGCGTTGGATTATTACGGTATGCTAATTGGTAAGCAGGTACAATAAGTTCGCCGAACACTGCCGAAGCCCCTGGTTGATAATTTGGATAGTAAGGATAATGAACAGCATTGTACTGATTACCCAATTTGCCAACAGAGCCCTTTAATTTTAAGTAGTCGAAAATATGCTGATTGGCCATGAAATTTTCCCTGCTAACTTCCCATGCACCGCCAAGCGCCCAAAAATCATCGAACCTTTGAGCAGGTGAAATTTCGGAAGATCCATCTCTTCTGTAAGATCCATTCAAGAGATATTTCCCTTTATAATTATACAACACCCTGAACAGGCCTGAAGCAGTACTTCTTTCCCATTGCTCAGAGTTGGAAACCCTTGTACTGGGATCTCCGTAAGGGAAAACGTTTAGGTACCACCATCTTTTATCATTCGGGATAGGATCTCCGGTAGCAGATTGTAATACTGATCCGTCAATAGAACTAAAATCTTCAAAGTAGGTGGTAAAGCCGGCAAGCGCTGTTAATCCATGATCGCCAAATTGTTTTTTGTAGGTAAGTACATAGTCTTGCTGAAACTTTTGATAAGTATTTTTATATTGGCTTACGCTGGTGCGGGTATAGCCACCTTGCAGGGCGATTGTATCAATTTCCGCAGCATATACGTATATCAGGGGCGTATAATTTCTGCCGTCATTAAATCCAAAATCAGCCTGCACATTTGCCCTGAAAGTAAAGTTCTTTAAGAAATTTACTTCTGCGTAAATACTTCCTAATAATCGTTGCTCACGCGACAGTTGTGTATTTTTGGTTTCTTCAACCCCCATTACAGGGTTTCCTATTTGGGGGCCGCCAATTAATTCAGGTAGTTTATTGTACACCCCAAATCTATTGTCCTTGGCAGCGGAAACAATAGGAGTAGCTATTAATGCACCTGAAAAGGAATATAATTGCGGAAGCGAAGCCCTATAGCCGGTTACATTATACCCAATTTTAAAGGCCTTATTAACTTTTAATTCATCACTCATTGTAAGGATGAATTTATTAAGGTTTTCATGGGTTATTAGACCTTCTTCCTTTATATATCCAGCACTCATATAAAATTTATTTTTATCAGTGCCGCTTGATATGCTTACATTATTGGAATTAATGATCGCATTTTTCTTTGATATTAGGTCTATCCAGTCTGAATTACCTGTAAACAGGTTATAGTCAGTATAAGCAGGGGCACCCTCATTGGTATTTTCTTCGTCAAAAAGTGTTTTGAATCCTGATGCATCGGTCAGTTTTACTTTGTCAACAATTGTTTTGAACCCTATCGAGGAATTAAGATTAACAACAAGTTTTCCGGCTTTTGCTTTTTTTGTAGTTATAATAATTACCCCATTAGCGCCCCTTACACCAAATATTGCCAAAGACGATGGATCTTTCAATATTTCGATTGATTCTATATCAGCAGGGTTGATATAACTGATATTATCATTGAATATTCCATCTACAACATATAGTGGTTTGGTTTGATTAAGGCTTCCTGTACCACGAATGCGGATATCTGGTTCCTGCCCCGGCTGCCCGCTATTTACTACGCTTAACCCTGCTACTTTTCCCTGCAATGAAGCTACAGGGTTTGTATTGGGCTTATCTGAAACTTCTTTACCCGAAATCTTTACAATAGAACCGGTCAAATCTCTTTTGCTTGCAGTCCCGTAACCAATTACTACTACCTGGTCAAGTTGTTTTGTGGATAAAATAAGTGTAACATTTATGTCTTTTTTTCCTGTAACAGTTACCTCTTGTGCATCATAACCTATATAGGAAAATGCCAGCACATCATTATCTTGTGCGTCAATAGAAAATACCCCTTGTGCATTTGTTGTTGTACCCCTGTTACTGCCTCTTATTTGTACAGAAACCCCCGATAATGGTGCATTATTTTCTCCTGTAACTGTACCACTAATCAAAGCTTTTATCTCATCTGCACCTTCATCTGCCTTTTTTATAACTACAAGGTTATTTTGCATCAGTTCATAAGAAAGATACGTATTCGCAAACACCTGGTCCAGTACTTGTTTTAAATCAGCATCCTGAACAGATAAGTCAATTTTTTGCTGCAAATCCGTTAACTGGGTATTGTACAAAAAACGATAATTTGTTTGTTTTTCAATGGAAGAAAGAATGCTGCTGATTTCAGTTTTTTTCAATTTTAAATTAATTTTTTGCTGACTGAACCCATCTGCTGATGCGTTAAGTGAAAAAATCAGAATTAGCAAAACTGTAAATTTCATAATCAAAAATAATTGAGGGAATAACGGCTTTTTTTCAGTTGTCTGAAAAGATTTCATACTTTAGATATTATGGGTTAAACAATCCATTCGCCGCGGCAGATGGTATTACACACACGTTAAACCTGTTTTTTATCGGGGGATGCGCCAACATCCTCCATTTTTTATTGTTGTTATTTGGGATGCAGGTTATTTAAATGTTCGAGAAGATGTTTCATAATGCAATCGTATTTTATAATTTATCAAAATCTGTTATCTATAACTACTTTTTTATGAGCCGTGCAATATATCTTTCATCGGCGTTCCTTGCGTCGCACTATTGTACGTTCGGAACATTTCTGGGCATTTACCGAAGCGAAGATCGAAGTGAACATTTGAACTGCAGAGGCAACAAATACTCTGCGGCTTTGTGTCTCTGCGGTTACTGTATTTTGTTCACTCATAATCCGAACGTACAAGAGTGCGACGCAAGAAAAGCTTCATCTCTGCACAGTTGCCGGGTACATAAGTTTATTTATTTTTATTTATGCTGCTTACAATAATCGTTTGGTTATTTATGCTGTAATTAAAGCGTGCTGCGGCTTTAAGCGCAACAAAAGCCTGCTGCACCGTTTCTGTTTCAAATGATCCGTAGAAGCTTAACTGCTTAACCTGATCGTCTTCAAAAACAATGGTAACGTTGTACCAGCGTTCTAATTTTTTTGCCAGTTCTTCAAAACTATCACCCCTGAATTCGAGGCGGTTATACACCCATGCAGTCTCAATCTTTTCTTTTTCTGTTTGTGTAGTGTCGAGATTTTTTATAACGTAATCTGAATTTACGGAGTTAGCAACCGCGTTATTTTTATAAGGCAAGTTTAATTCGCTATTCGCTGCAAATTTGTCAACAATAAGTTTTTCATTGGGATGAATGAAAATAGGTTTTTCACCGGTAACGCCCTGTTTGGTAACCTGCACCAGGCCACGCAGCAAAGTAGTTTCTATCGTTTTATCTGTTGGGTAAGATTTTACATTAAATGCCGTGCCAAGCACCCTGATATTATAACCATACACATGCACTATAAATGGCCTTTCGGGTTGCTTTACTGCATCAAAATAGGCTTCGCCATCAAGGGTAACTTCACGTGTGCTGCCGGTAAAATTTTCACTAAAAGAAATGTGTGAGCCGGCGTTTAGCCAAACTGTTGAACCATCGGGAAGTATCGTTCTTGTTCTGCTGCCATTTTCCGCCGCAATTGTTTGCAGGTTTGCTTTTGGGGGTAATTCTGTTTTGCCGGAAAATATCCAGACACCGAAAACAATAATTAACAATGCAGCCGCAGCGGGAATAACAAAAAAATATTTTCTGTTTCTTTTTAGCGGTATTGTTTCATATTCTTTTTCAGACTCAAGCCTCGCCAATTTGAGAATGCGGGATATGTTTTGTTTTTCATCTTCATCAACAAATCCGTCAGGTTGTTTTTCACCGGCGCTCCACATACGTTTTATCAATTCGTATTGCTGTTGAAGTGCTGAATTTTGTTGAAGTAAATGCTGCAGCAATTGCTCTTCTTCAGGCATTGCTTCGCTGCTTAACGAGCGGGAAATTAAGAACCAGATTTTATTATGTGAAGATCGTTCGTGCATAGTTCAACTATACAAGACACTTAATAAACAATGGTCTACTAAAAAAAGAAAAAAAAGTTTAACTTATTTTCGAAACAATGCTGAAGGGTGGTTTTTGTAAGGCTTTTGTATCTGCAGGGAAGTGCAAATTCTTTTAACGGCAATGGCCATTTGTACATCAATAGTATTAACAGAAATATTCAATATTTCAGCAACTTCTTTATACTTTAAACCATATTCCCGTATAAGCTTAAAAATCATTTTGCACCGTGGAGGTAAAGCATCAATGGCATTTTGCAGGTGATGCATCATTTCTTTTGTAATCATCAGTTCATCTGCATTGCCTACTGAATCCTTCAGTTCAATTTCAATACTGTCGAAGGGTTCTGAGATAAGTTCCTGTGCCTTGCGCGACACTGCATTGAGCGATTGATTCTTTACCGCGATATATAAATAAACTGTGAGGTTTTCTATTTCACTGATTTTGTCCCTGCGGCTCCATAGTTTTACAAAAACATCATCAATCACTTCTTCTGCTATCTGGTCGCTGCGTGTAATGGCACGGGAGAAATGTTGCAGTTTTTTATGGAATGCCTTATAAAGCTCACTCAGCATTAATTCATTACCGTTAGCAATGCCCAACTGAATATCCCATAAGTTGTTATTCATAATAAACAAGCAGCGTATGAAAGATTAAACAAATGTCACCCAATCAATTCACTCAAATCGATTTATTTTTTTCTTCGTGCAATTTACGCACTAACATGTGTTAGCGCAAACTATAATTCATTATTTTTGCTGAAAATCGCGATACAATTTTAAAAAAGTTCTTTTATGTTCCAGGCTTTATATCGCTTTTCAGCATTGTTGCGTCGCACTCTTGTACTGAAGAATAGCTATCAGCTTTTGGCTGCACGCAATAAGCTGTTGTATTTTTGCAGGCGGCTTACAGTGGGCAGTCTGTAGCTGAATAACGGTAAGAATGTACAAGAGTGCGACGCAACAATGCTTCATTAAAAATCAAAAGCCGGGTTCAACAATTTCTTTAAAAAAATAAAATTTTTAGATATGCCAATACACGATTTAGAAAAAACATTTTTAGACAAAATTGAACGTGAAATTAAAATAGAACCACGCGACTGGATGCCGGATGCATACCGCAAAAACCTGGTACGGCAAATTAGTCAGCACGCACACAGCGAAATAGTAGGTATGCTGCCCGAAGGCAACTGGATTACCCGTGCACCATCTTTAAAAAGAAAAGCTATTCTTATTGCCAAGGCGCAGGATGAGGCAGGGCACGGACTTTACCTGTATTCAGCCACAGAAACACTTGGCACTTCGCGAGAAGAAACGATTAACGATCTGCACAGCGGCAAAGCTAAATATTCTTCCATCTTCAACTACCCAACACTTTGCTGGGCCGATATTGGTGCCATTGGCTGGCTGGTTGACGGCGCTGCAATTATTAACCAGGTAATGCTTTGCAGAACTTCTTATGGCCCTTACGCAAGAGCAATGGTGCGTATATGCAGGGAAGAAAGTTTTCACCAGCGCCAGGGCTTTGAAATTTTGCTTGTGCTTTCAAGAGGAAGTGATGAACAGAAAGCCATGTGCCAGGATGCACTCAACCGTTGGTGGTGGCCTTCGTTGATGATGTTTGGCCCAAGAGACAGCGATTCTACGCACTCTGATCAAAGTATGAAATGGAAGATTAAACGTATGAGCAATGATGAACTGCGCCAGAAATTTATTGACATGATCGCGGAGCAGGTAAAAGTGTTGGGCATGACTTTACCCGACCCCGATCTTAAATGGAATGCAGAAAGAAAGCATTACGATTTTGGAGAGATTGACTGGGCTGAATTCTGGAACGTAGTTAAGGGCAACGGCCCCTGCAACAAGCAACGCATAGAAGCAAGAACAAAAGCCTGGGATGAGGGTGCATGGGTACGTGAAGCCGCTGTTGCTTACGCAGAAAAAAGAAAAGAGAAGCAGCCCCAAACCCCTAAAGGGGCTTTAGAAGCTGCCTAAGTTTTGACGTACAGTTTTTATTAATTCAAGATTTTAGAGATAATTATAATGACAACAAAATATTACTACGGAGATTTTGGCGAAAGTGGCTCGGGAGAAATAACGGCCAATAACAAAAAAAATGTTGGTATACATAGTGATGCAGCTGGCCACGACTGGCCCTTGTGGGAAGTCTTCATCCGCAGCAAACAGGGCCTCGATCATAAGCACATGGGCAGCCTGCATGCAACTGATGCACAAATGGCAATTGAAAATGCAAGAGATGTTTATACCCGCAGAATGGAAGGCGTAAGTATTTGGGTTGTTGAAAGCAAACACATACATGCAAGCAACCCGGATGAAGCCGAAAGCCTTTATGATCCTGCAAATGATAAAGCATACAGGCACCCTACTTTTTATGATTTGCCTGATGAGTTAAAGCATATGTAAACCCAAACCTTTCCAAAGGGAATTGATTTTATGAAAAAAGATTTAATAAGTTACACAATACATCTCGCAGACAGTGCTCTAATCCTCGGCCACCGCAACAGCGAATGGTGTGGCCATGGGCCGGTGCTTGAACAGGATATTGCCATCACCAATATTTCGCTCGATCTTATTGGCCAGGCAAGAAATTTTTACCAGTATGCTGCACAACTTACAGGCAACAATACTACAGAAGATACACTCGCTTATTTAAGAGATGCAAGGGAATTTAAAAACTGCTTGCTTACAGAGTTGCCCAATGGGGATTGGGCCGTAACCGTTCTGCGGCAGTTCTTTTTTAGTGCGTACCAATATTTGTTGTACCAGCAATTGCAGCACAGCAGCGATACACAGCTTGCTGCCATTGCAGAAAAATCTTTAAAAGAAGTAACCTATCATCTGCGCTGGAGCAGCGAATGGGTTATTCGTTTGGGCGACGGTACCAGCGAAAGCCGCCAGCGAATTTTAAATGCCATCGAAGATTTATGGATGTTTACCGGCGAATTATTTAAACCTGCAGATTATGAAATTGAAGCCACTGCAAAAGGTTTTGGCGTAAACGCAGAGCTGCTTAAAAATGACTGGCTGCAAAATATAAAAGCTATTTTCGAAGAAGCTACATTGCCCGTTCCCGATGAAAATGCATGGATGCAAACCGGCGGAAAAACCGGCAGCCATACAGAACATCTTGGGTTTATTCTGGCCGATATGCAGTTTCTACAACGTACTTATCCTGGTTGCGAATGGTAATATTTTTTTGAGCCAAACTGCAGCACATTGTGAACCGTTCCTTGCGTCGCACACTTGTACTGATGAATTTATATTCAGCTTTCAACAGCCAGCTAGCCGCAATTAAGTCAGACGAACAACCTTAAAATAATTTATGGACTTATATCTTATTATCGGATTAATACTTGTGATTTTGCTTCTATTCATTTTTAGAAATAAAAACAAAAAGGGGAAGATTAAATCGGGACAGGAATTATCCGATAATCTTAAACCAATAGAAGCAAAAATCATAGGGAATAACTATTTACAGTCACTCCCAGACAGTATGGATTCGCAGGATTTAATAAAAGTTGTTGATAAAATTATATCTATCCCTAATGATTATCATGAGCTTAATAAATCCAAGTATCAATTGGTTGTTGACAGTGGATATATAGATATTTATGAACAGATAACCAATAGGATAATTGCATACGCTTTGATGCAACAGCCTCATAGAACTAAGGAATGGGTGCAATTTTCAGAGGACCAAAGAGTTTCGGAAGGCTGGTTTTTACGAGAAGATAATAATGTATGGTATATTGGCGAGTTTTCTACAAAAGATGGATATAAAGAAAGTCTAACACCCTACGCTAATTTGATAAGCGCTTGTGCTGATTTCATAAAACTTCAAGTTGAGTATATAAGACAACTCGTTGAAGCAGATCAAAGAAAGAAGAGAAAAAAGAAAGGCAATGATATGAAATTATAAAAACTGCGCTGACATTAACATTGCTAACTGCACTAAAAAAATAAAATGGTTGAAACAGAAAATATAAACACACAAGCCATCTGGAAAATTCTGGAAGATGTGTACGATCCCGAAGTGCCGGTATTGAGTGTAATTGATTTAGGTATTATAAGAGATGTGTCAATCGATAACCCCCCTTCAGGGGATGGGGGCATCTTAGTTACTATTACACCTACTTATACAGGCTGCCCGGCCATGGACGTTATCAGCATGAACATCAGGTTTGCGTTAATACAAAATGGATATAAAAAAGTAAATATAAAAACCATTCTATCCCCGGCCTGGACTACCGAATGGATGTCTGAAACCGGCAAAGAAAAATTAAAATCTTATGGCATTGCTCCTCCAAAAGCCATGCAGTCTGTTTGCACTCCCGGCATATTCCAGCAAGAAGAAGCCGTTCAATGCCCGCTGTGTAATTCTTATCATACCAAACTCATCAGCCGCTTTGGTTCTACTGCCTGTAAAGCATTGTATCAATGCGAAGATTGCAAAGAGCCGTTTGATTATTTTAAGTGCCATTAACCCCCAACCCCCGAAGGGGCTTATAAACAACGGCAATTTTTCAGCGTGCATTTTTTGTCGCCATAAGTTATAGCGTACAAGAGTGCGACGCAAGTAAAGCTTCATAGCAGCACTAATGCCCGGTCCATTATTTGCCTTTTTAATTACTTATTGCAAAATCATAAAAAAGGGGCAAATTCGTTTTTCACAAATACCTGCTGAAGAACATTGCAAAGCAGCAAATAATAATACATGCGGTTTACTAAATTAATCACCTTTCTTTTTTGTTTACTGGTGCTGCAACAGGCAACAGCGCAGCAAAACAACACCTGGTATTTTGGTGAAAAGGCGGGTATTAGTTTTAATGGAGCAGGGGGAACAATTCCATATTCAATTACCGATGGTGCTATGACGGCACTTGAAGGCTGCGCTTCTATCTGTGATGCAAACGGTGCACTTTTGTTTTACACAAATGGGGAAACGATTTATAACCGCAACCATAAAGTAATGGCCAATGGCTCTGGTTTATTTGGCCATCCATCTTCTGCGCAGTCTTCTATTATTGTACCGCAACCGGGTAACGACAGTATCTACTTTGTTTTTACAAGCGATGCGTTTGAAAAGAAATTCGTGAAGGGATATAATTATTCGGTTGTAAATATTAATCTTAATAATGGCGATGGTGCGGTAACCACGAAAAATATTCCTATGTATGCGCCGGGCACCGAACGCCTTACTGCTGCAAGGCATGCGAATGGCAGCGATGTGTGGATAATTACCAACGATTACAGTTCAAATGTTTTCAGGGCATGGCTGGTTACATGTACCGGTGTTTTAAGCGATCCGGTAGTTTCAACGGTTGGTGAAGTGCTTGATCAGTACGATGCATTCAACAGCGGCAGTATAAAAGTAAGCCCGGATGGCAAACTGCTTAGCCAGACACATTTCCCCGATATTGAAAATGTTGACCTCGCAACTTTTATACAGCTTTTCGATTTCGACAATACAACCGGAATAATTTCAAATGCCAGAACAATTACTGCTGCCGGGGCCAGTTATTATTCAAGTGAATTTTCGCCCGATTCAAAATTGCTTTACGGCGTAAGGGCAAAAGATGCAGTAATAGACCAGTTCGAAGTTACTTTAGGTTCTGCAGCAGCCATCAATAATTCAGGTGTTGCAATACCTGCAGCCACAGGTATTTATGCCATTCAAACCGGGCCTGATAAAAAAATATATCTAAACCGTGGTACTGCAAACCTGAGCGTTTTAAGTAACCCTGATGCAAAAGGCGCAGCCTGTAATTTTGAACTGGATAAAATTGACCTTGGAGGGAGAAAAGGCAACCTCGGCCTGCCTTCTGTAATAAACGATTTGTATTTTAATATCAACAGCGATTTTACTTACGATCTTTTAGACAGTTGCAATGGCCGTGTTCAATTCCAGGGAACAACCAACGTTCCCGGAAGCATAGACTGGCTATGGGAATTTGGCGATGGTAGCACTTCTACCTTACAAAATCCAGAACATATTTTTGCGCTGCCTAACCATGCTTATACCGTTAAGTTTAAAGTAAAACCTTCTACAGCCTGTGGTTATTTTACTAAAGCGAAAGTGGTAAGTCCGGCAGGTATTACAGCGCAGGCGGCTTATGCATTTGCTTTAAACTGCGATTCAGGTTTTGTGCGTTTTACCAATCAATCCATTGTTCTTCCTGCAGGCACAGCAGTACAATACACCTGGGATTTTGGCGATGGCACAACTTCTTCCCAATTAAACCCGGTTCATACATTTTCCTCTTATTCAACTTTTAATGTGCAATTAAAAATTGAAACAACAAAACCCTGCGTAAGCGACCTGCTTACTAAATCTGTAGCTTTTGACCAGTTGAAAATACAGGTAACACCAGACCAGGTTATTAATGAAGGAACAAGTGTTTCATTAAATGTAAGTGGTGGCGGAACAAGTTTTCAGTGGTCACCAGATACATGGTTAAGCAATACCAATATTGCCAATCCTGTTGCCACACCGTATAAAGATATTACTTACACCGTAAGCGTTTCTAATGCAAGCAACTGTACGGCGACTGATTCTGTTTTTATAAAAGTAAATTCGTTCGACGACCTTTTTGTGCCCACTGCCTTCACACCAAACAACGACCGTCTCAACGATGTTTTAAAGCCTTATGTAAGCACCAGGTTTACGCTCCAGGAATTCAGTATTTATAACCGCTGGGGCCGCAGGATTTTCACCACCGCTCTTGCTGGTTATGGATGGGATGGAACCATTAACGGCATTGCCCAGGATGCCGGTGTATATGTATGGATTGTAAAAGCAAAAGACCCGCAGGGCAATCCAATTCTAAAAAAAGGAACAGCTACATTGATAAGATAGCTTAAATACAGAAGATAATTTTATTGGCCCGGCAGAAGGGATACTATTTAGCTTTTCTTGCGTCGCACTCTTGTACGCTTTGAACAATATTAAGCTGCGGGCTTACATTCTAAAAACTTTCTTTTCAGTAACGCGAATTTTGCAGTTGATTGTATTGGCTGTTAAAAGCTCAGTTATATTCTGCAGCACAAGTGTGCGACGCAAGGAACGATGCTCAAAGAACGGCTGTTCGGTCCAAAAAAATCCTTTTGCAAAATTTGGGATTGGCAGTTTTTTTAATTCGCCCTTTACTTTAAAAATAGTTCCTCATACATAAGTAATAGCTTTGTGTATATAACTTTTAAACGATTTTGTTATGCCTTCCATACTCTTTGAAATTAAAGACGGCGTAGGTATTATCACGCTTAACCGGCCAGAAAAATACAACTCCATGAACCGCGAAATGGCTTTTTTATTAAAGGCCACTTTAGATAAATGCGCCGCACTGCACGAAGTACGTTGTGTGTATATAACCGGTGCAGGCAAGGCTTTTTGCTCGGGGCAGGACCTTTCAGAAGTGGATGTAAACAACAGCGAAAATACCAACCTCCTGCTTCGCGAACAATACAACCCGCTCGTTTGGAAAATACGAACAATTGAAAAGCCGGTCGTGGCAGCTATCAATGCCGTAGCCGCAGGTGCCGGAGCCAATCTTGCCTTCTGCTGCGATGTTGTTGTGGCTGCGGAGTCAGCTTATTTTACACAGGCTTTTTCAAAGATTGGCCTTATACCCGATACGGGCGGCACCTATATTTTACCAAGGTTTGTAGGCTGGCAAAAGGCCAGCGCATTAATGATGCTCGCAGATAAAATTGGCGCCGTTGAGGCAGAACACATGGGCATGCTCTACAAAGTTTTTCCCGATGAAACCTTTGCAGAAGAAAGTATGAAAATTGCTAAAGTACTTGCCGAAATGCCAACACGCAGCCTTGCATTTATTAAACACGCACTTAATTATTCCGCGGTAAATACTTTTGAAGAACAACTAAAAGTGGAAGATGATTTTCAGAAAAAAGCTTTACAAACCAGCGATTACAAAGAAGGTGTAAAAGCTTTTCGTGAAAAACGTAAACCGGAATTTAAAGGCGAATAAAAATCGTTTATCAGTACATACCAAAAACAGTAAAATGGATAAAGATGTTTTAGCGCAAAAGGTTGTTAACAGTATGATGGAAACTGATTATTTCAGTCAGTGGATGGGTGTAAAAGTATTGAGCGTAAAAGATGGATACAGTAAAATACAGATGACCCTTCGCAAAGAAATGCTGAATGGATTTGGTATTGCACACGGTGGTGTTACTTTTGCCCTTGCCGACAGTGCCTTTGCTTTTGCCTGCAACAGCGATGGCAAAATAACCGTGGCGCTTGATGTAAGTATCTCCTTCCCCAAAGCTGGTAAAGAAGGGGATATATTAACCGCTGAAGCAAAACAAATAAACAAAACAAACAGAACAGGTTTATATCTCATTGAGGTAAAAAACCAGCGCGAAGAATTGGTTGCCTTATTCAAAGGCACCTGTTATAAAACAGAGAAAGACCTGATCCCAAAAGTTGCAAGCAACGCATAAAAATTCCTGCATGTTTTATCAGTATAAAAACTTTATTCCCGTAGTGCACGAAACAGCGTTTGTTCACCCGCAGGCAGCAGTAACTGGTAACGTTATTATTGGCAAAAATGTATATGTTGGTCCCGGTGCTGCAATCCGTGGCGATTGGGGTGGCATTGTTATTGAAGATGGTTGCAACATACAGGAGAACTGCACCATTCACATGTTTCCGGGTATTACAGTATTACTTAAAGAAGCTGCACATATTGGTCATGGTGCAGTAATACACGGCGCGGTTATCGGTAAGAATTGCCTTATAGGAATGAATGCTGTAATCATGGATAACGTAGAACTCGAAGATGAATGTATTGTTGGCGCATTAAGCCTTATAAAGGCCGGGGAAAAATTTTCACACCGCAGCCTTATTGTTGGCAACCCTGCAAAAAAAATTAAAGAGGTAAGTGATGAAATGATTGCCTGGAAAACAGAAGGCACAAAATTATACCAGCAATTACCAAAAGAAATGTACGAAACCTGGCAGCAATGCGAGCCTTTAAAAGAGGTCCCTGCAGAGCTGCCGAAGCAGGAAGTTACCTACCAGCTTTGGAACTCTTTTAAGCAAAAAACCTGAGTGTGTAATATGACTTTCAAACGCATCTTACATACATAAAGCAATACAATGAAAAATATTCTTTTAAGGTTATCAGCAATTCTTCTTTTCAGCTCATGTTCAAATACCAAAGCAATGCACGAAAACCAATGGCAGCAATATGGAAGAATAGAGCAGGTTGCCGATCCATTTCTTAACAGCCTGCAAAAAAATAACGACCTGGTGCTGGTATTTGCATTAGAGAATTATGCCTGGGGTAAATCGGTTAATTATAAAGCCCTTGCATTGAACAATAATGAATGGACTGCCTACGGCTGGTATGTAAATAAAAATGCCGGACCATCGGTTCAGCCAAATGTGAATCCGCTCATTGTTTCAAACGACTCCTGCAATGCAATATGGAAATTTTTCCAGGATAAACAGGTATGGAAAGTAAAAGGCGATACCGGAGAAGGCTTTTGCACCGGCAGTAAAAACGGCGACTGCAATATAAGCGATGGTGCAAACTGGCGCTTACTTATTATTACGAAAGATAAAGTAATTGATCCCACATATTACGAGCCCGGATTTTTCGAGAACTGCTGCCCCGGAAACACTGACAGGGCGCTGTTTGTAGAAGCAATAAATAAAATGCAGGGCATTATGGGCAATGGCAGGTAAACTAATTTGGCGTTTCTTTTGGGCCCGGCTTTCTGATCTGCTATGAGCTTTACTTGCGTCGCACTCTTGTACTGTAGGAATTCTATTCTGCAGAGCGAAGTAACCAGCAAAACGTGCGTCATTGCCAGCCCTGCGAAGCAATCTCCTGATGTAACATGCGCACTTCGAAAATGCACAACAAGAGATTGCTTCGTTCCTCGCAATGACGATGTGCGATCCGAACGTACAAGAGTGCGACGCAAGAGGCGATGCCATGAAATACTTTTGCCCGGTTCATAAAATTCCTTTCTTCCACAAACATTTTCATTCACCCATCTTTTTCTACCTTCGCAACTGTAAACTATAAACTTTTTTATATGCCTGGTTTTGAATTTTTTGGAGACGAAGAAAGAAAAGAATTAAACGATGTACTTGAAAGCGGGATACTGATGCGCTATGGCTTTGACGCTGCACGCAAAGGCCACTGGAAAGCGGTTGAACTGGAGAAGGAAATCTGCAGCACATTCGGTTGCAATTATGCACAGCTTACAAGCAGTGGCACATCGGCGTTAACTACCGTAATGGGTGCACTGGGCATAGGTTACGGCGATGAAGTAATTATGCCGTCGTTTACATTCGTTGCCAGTTTTGAAGCAGTGTTAAGTGTGGGCGCTATTCCTGTTCTCGTTGATGTTGATGAAACACTCACACTCAATCCCGATGCTGTACGTGCAGCCATTACTCCACAAACCAAATGTATAATGCCTGTACACATGTGCGGCAGCATGGCAGATTTGGATGCACTAAAAGAAATTTGCGCCGAATACAAACTGCTGTTGCTGGAAGATGCCTGCCAGAGTATTGGAGGAATGTATAAAGGAAAAGCATTGGGAACGATTGGCGATGCAGGGACTTTCTCTTTCGATTTTGTAAAAACAATTACTTGCGGCGAAGGCGGTGTGGTTATGACAAACAGTAAGGATGTATATATAAAATGCGATGGCTACACCGATCATGGACATGATCATTTGGGTGTTGACCGCGGCGCTGATCTGCACCCTTTTATTGGCTATAATTTTCGCATAAGCGAACTGCATGCAGCAGTTGGCCTGGCGCAAAT
Source organism: Chitinophagaceae bacterium (assembly GCA_025351145.1). GTDB lineage: Bacteria > Bacteroidota > Bacteroidia > Chitinophagales > Chitinophagaceae > Limnovirga. Next base: position 1,368 of record JANXWM010000062.1, on the reverse strand, counting down.
AAGAAAGCTCGATCAATTTCTTGCTATTCAAAAAAAGAACTACACTCAGTTGAAAAATATGCTTGCGGAAATACCTGAAATTTCTTTTCGTGTAATACCCGAAGGAGGCGAAGACAGTTGTACGTTTATCAGTTGGTTTTTACCAACAGAAGCCATTACAAAAGCGGTTGTTGCAGAACTGAAATCGCAGGGAATTCTGGCAGGTAATTTTTACTGGTTCGATAACAACTGGCATTATATACGTAAGTGGGATCACCTTAAAAATTCTACCACACTCAACAGCCTGAACCCTTTGCAGCGTGGGGCTTTGCTTAAACTGCAAACTACAGACTTTAGCGCAAGCGACGCGATTATGGGCCGCTGTATTTCTACCGCCATCAGCCTTGGCTGGACAGAAGAACAGATAAAAGACAAAGGCGAAAAAATGGTTGCGGCAATACAAAAAATATTAAGCGAATATGCAGTAATAGCTGCATAAAAAAAGGCCGCAAATTTTTGCGGCCTTTTTTTATATTTTACTTTTCAGCTTTTACTAAAGTTTTGGTGTTGGGCATTTATAAGATGACAGGTTAATCGAAACGCCAAAATGCAATGTTACAAAAGCATCTTTTTGCAGGCTGTTTCCACGCTGGCGGTCTTTGATGCCGATTGCTGTACCGGTTTCGTAACTCCTGTCCTGCAGAAAATAAGCAGGCGATGCTGCCGTACTTCCATCGGGCTGGGGTATGCCGGGGAAAGCATCAGCACCGGCATAAGTGGTGCTTACATCATCTAAATAATCGGTATTGGTAAAGCGGTAAGTCAATTCACCGAATATGTTGAAGTCTTCATTAATGCTGTATTTATAACCAACCGTAAGCGGGTAACAAACAGCCATAGAACTATACTGTTTCCGGCTGGGGTATTGCGCACTTCCCTGGCCTTCTGTACCCAACGGGCGAAGAAAATATTTGGTTCCGTTCAGGTAAGCATAGGGATCGAAAGAAAAAACACCCACGCCAAGCGAAACATAAGGCGTGTAATTATAACCTTCCACACCCGGCATAAATTTGAAGAAATTAAAATAGCCGCTCAGGGATGCTTCCCAAACATTGGTATTAAAACTAAGGTTGCGGCGTTTCTGCACATCGTTTTTGCTGTACACATCAGAGTAAGCAAGAAAAGCATAATCTGCACCAAGTTTTATTCCTACATAATTGTTGAACTGCTTTACAAAAAAAAGTCCTCCCGAAAACTTAGGCCTGTTCAAAGCCGCACTGGTATTAAGGTCGCCGAAGTAATGCCCCAAACCAATGGCCGCCCCAAACTCACCCTGGTGAATATTGCTTTCGTACTGGGCGTTGGCTTTTGCTGCAGCCATCCCAATTA
>JANXWM010000662.1 GCA_025351145.1 Chitinophagaceae bacterium | reverse complement strand
GAGGTTAAAGTGTTGAAGCAAACAAAGGATATAAATAAGATTTTTTTCATTGGATACAATTTTGAAATTAACGAGTCAGCATACGCACGAACGAAAATAACGGGTTGCTTCTTCAATTATTGTGAGCGGCAAAGGTAAAGGCCAATATATAAAGGATTCATAAAACGGGGTTAATTTGCCCTTAGCATTTCATTCTCCCTGTGGCACTATCTTTAACCAACTTATTCTTAGTTACTTATACTCAAAAAAGCCAGATTAAAATATTATGTCGCCACCTTAAAATTGCTTTAATGCTGGCTTATTTGACTTTAGAAACAACAATCTGAACACATGGTATTAAATATTTTTCACAACTTTTTATTTATGTCTCAGAATAGTTTGTTGCCGTTTTAAAAGCATCAGTACTGTTATCTCAAACTTATAATATTTATCTTAGTAGCATGTTTGAATATAATGACGAATACTTTATGCAGCAGGCTTTAAGAGAAGCCAATTATGCATTTGAAAAAGACGAGGTTCCGGTAGGCGCTGTAATAGTAATCAACAATAAAATTATTGCCCGGGGGCACAACCAGGTAGAACTGTTAAGCGATGCAACTGCTCATGCCGAAATAATTGCCATTACTTCGGCATGCAGTTATCTTGGTGCCAAATATTTAACCGATGCTGCTTTGTATGTTACACTTGAGCCCTGTCTTATGTGCTGCGGAGCTATATACTGGAGCAAGATTGGCCGTATTGTTTTTGGCGCTTCTGACCCCAAGAATGGTTACCATCATATTACTAAAGACAACTGGCCATTTCATCCAAAAACGGAGTTAGTAATGGGCATTCTGGAAGATGAATGCGCTAAACTAATAAAGGATTTTTTTAAAGCAAAAAGATAGGCAACCATTACAGCATCTATGTATTTTCTCAGCTCCTCAATGTTCCAAAAGCACAAGAGTGCGACGCAAGAGGCGATGCCATGTAATACCTCTGTCCGGTTCATAAACTGGCTGTTTTCCACATTAATTTCCACGTTAATAATAAAGTAACAAATAAGTTTTTTTGTAATCCAATTGATGCTTAACTTGGGAAAACATTAATAATATGCGCTGGAGAAAATTTAACGGCGAACCCATTCATCTTCCCATAAAAGATGCGGTAGAAGAAGCCATAAAAAGGGAATTCGAAAAAGGCATCCATCTCAAAGTTTGCATTGGTACCGATAGCCAGGTTAAAGGCGAAGACACCGAATTTGCAACCGTAATCGTTTTTCTGCGCGAACACAATGGTGGCTTCATGTACATCCACAACGAAAAAACAAAACACAGGTACAACATAAAAGAACGCATGCTGGTAGAAGTTGCCAAGAGCATTGAAATTGCGTACGAGTTGTGCAACCTGTTTATACAGTACAATGTGGATATGGAAGTACATGCTGACATTAACACCAACCCGCAGTTTAAAAGCAACGATGCTTTACGCGAAGCAATGGGTTACATCCTGGGTATGGGTTTTGCCTTCAAAGCCAAGCCGGAAGCCTTTGCCAGCAGTTGCTGTGCCGATAAAGTCTGCAATTAAACTTTGGCAAAAAATCTTCAATCAACAGTTTGCAAAAAGCTTGCTGAAAGTGATTTTATCCCCTAAAAATTCTTAATGCTTTCCTCTTTTTTTTGTGCCAATCTGCATTGCTGCTATAATGCTTCTCTTGCGTCGCACTCTTGTACGTTCGGTTATATATTCTGCAATCCAAATACAGTCACGCTGCTTTTTTGCAACGTCTTAAAATCATAATCAATAATTCATCCTTACATTCGCAAAAAGCGATTTGTATGCAGTTGACAGAAGTAACCAATGCAACCACAGCAAAGGATTTTATAAAGGTGAATGTGTTAATGAATGCAGGTAACCCAAATTACATCCGCCCGCTCGACAGCGAAGTGAATGATGTATTTAACCCCGAAAAAAACAAGCATGCAAAATATGGCGAAACAAAACGCTGGATATTAAAAGACGGCGATGATAAACTCATTGGCCGCATAGCCGCTTTTACACATTCCAAATACATAAATAAGGGAACTGAATTTGCCACAGGTGGTGTTGGTTTTTTCGATTGCATCAAAGATCAGTCAGCAGCCAATCAATTATTCGATGCGGCAAAACATTGGCTGCAAAGCAAAGGCATGGATGCAATGGATGGCCCAATTAATTTTGGCGACCGCGATAAATGGTGGGGTTTACTGGTAGAAGGTTTTGAAAATGAACCCATGTACGGTATGTCTTATAACCCGCCCTACTACGATCAGCTATTCAATGGCTATGGTTTTAAAAATTACTACAATCAGTATTGGTACAAAATGGGCGTTGATCATGCATTACCCGAAAGGTTTACAGAGCGCCATGCAAAATTTAAAGCCAAACCCGGTTACGAAGCAAGGCATATTGATATAAAAAACCTAGAGAAACATGCTGAAGAATTTGCCACGGTTTATAACGCTGCATGGGCGCAGCATGGCGAGGCTAAAGAAATAACAAAAGAACAGGTAATGAAGCTCTTCAATAAAATGAAAGCCATTATGGATCCACGCCTTGTTTGGTTTGCCTATTACAAAGACGAACCCATTGCCATGTTCATCAACATACCCGATATTAACCAGTACTTTAAACATTTCAATGGTAAACTGGGCGTTATTGAAAAGCTAAGGTTGCTGTTAATGAAGAAGCGCGGCACTTGTAAAAAATTAACGGGTATTGCCTTTGGTATTGTACCCAAATACCAGGCACTGGGCATAGATAGTTTTATGATTAAAGAATGCGCCCTGCTTGTACAAGGCAAGGGCTGGTACGAAACCTACGAGATGGGCTGGGCAGGCGACTGGAACCCAAAAATGATCAATATTTATAAAAGCCTCGGGGCCAGCCAAAGCAGGAAGATGGTTACTTACCGTTTTATATTCGATAATAAATTCCCG
>JANXWM010000793.1 GCA_025351145.1 Chitinophagaceae bacterium | reverse complement strand
GGTGGTGGCAGTTTTGCTCGGTGTATTTTTTGCAGGCGAGCACATGAGCCTGCTGCAGATAATTGGCCTGGCTATTATATTAACGAGCGTGTTACTCATCAATCTGGCAAGGTACCGCAAAGAGCAAAAACTTACCGCTGTTACTAAGTTTGAAGAAACAGAAATTCCCGTAGTTATTACGGGTACAAAAGAAAAAGCTGTGGTTGATTAGCAGCATTTTTTTTCGGAAATTTTTATTTACCAGGCAGCAGGATTTCTATTAAACATTCTTGCGTCGCACCCTTGTACGTTTGGATTGTTTATGGATCTTTTACCGACGCGGAGATGGCCTGCAATCTATGTAATGGCAGCAGCTGGGTTATTTCTTTTTTTGCAGTTGCTCTGTTTTCTCCCTGAACGGCTCCCAGTTAATTTGCAATGCATTGAGCCGTTGCTGAACCTGCAGCGGGGCATTGTTTTTATACATCATTAAACTGTCGAGATGTGTTTGGTAAATATTAAAATAAGAAACATCGAGGCTTAAACCTTCCAGTCTTTTAATTTCGGTATTCAGGCGGGCTATTTCATTTTGCAGCATTTGATTTTTGTTTCCGGCTTCTTCTAAGCTGCCTTTGCTTTTAGCTATTTCCAGGTCTTTTGCAACAATTGTTTCCTTGTAAAGGCTGATTAAAGATTCAAGGTCATTCAACTGATTTTTGAGTTTGTTTATTTCAATAACCAGGCTGTCTTTTGTGGCTTCATTTTCTTTGCCATCCAACCGGATTGTATCTGCGGGGATCCGTATATAAATTGAATCCCCCTGTCTGTAAATTGTATCTGAAGATTCTACAAGCCCGTTTAGTATGTTTGTTTCTTTCTTTCTAAAAGTAACGTTTAGTGATTTTATTTTAGTTTCCACCTTTGTAATTTCCCCCCTCTTTTCTTTAATGGTATCATCTATTTTTTTAGCAGTAATGCCAAATACCACCAATGAAATTAATATGGCTGCCGCTACGATCATTAAGCCCTTTTTTAAAGCGGCTTTAGATGCATCCGCCTTCAGGCGTATATCCTTTTCTTTTTTTACAATTACGGCAATTACATCGTGTGTAAGTTCAATGAAAATACCATCCTGCCTTATAAAAAAACGGGCCTTTAAACCATTTACAGCAGGCATCATTTCTTCCGGAATATCTTTTGAAACAAATTTTTCACGAAAGCCTTTTTCGTTTACCAAATTGTCTTCAATAAATTTTTCTGCCGACTGTTCAGCCACAAGTAATGCTTTTTCTTTTGCCCGGCCCGGTGCCGCTTTATCTTCTGCTGCAAGGCTTTCTCTCAGCGCATTGTGATAAATGGAACTGAGTATATTTTCCTTAGGGTATTTTTTTAAAAAATCTGCAGATATCTTTTCCAGGTTTTCTTTCACCCTTTCTTTATCAAGGCTGGCACATACCTGGCTTAAAAGGGCAGGTTCTATTTCGAGTACATCTAACCGGCTGTGCAGGTTTTGCAGGTTGGTGGTATCATCTTCCTGGTCATGTACAAGGTAGGTAACTATTTTGTCTGCCTCAGCAGGATCAATGGCTGCTTTCCATGTTTTGGTTATTACTTCATAAGCCTTTGTACCGTTCATCGGCATTAGCCTGAAGCGTGCATTTTTAACTGAAGGTATCCTGGAAGTAACTCCTTCCATCTCGGCTAAAAAATCTTCCCTGAAAGCAAATATTACTTTTACCCTTTGTTTTTTATACTCATATTCAATCCGTTTATTCCCGTTCAGGTAACACGCTTTTACTTTTACAGGAACGATGTTTTCAATTAAATCGGCCAGCTCAATAACAAGTGACTCCAGTTCTTCTTTTCTGCCCGGATATTTGCCGGCGATAGTAAAAATTTCTTCAAGCTGGTCAAATACCAGTATGGGCGTTACTACTTTCCAGAGGTCTTCCCGGTGAAAAAACTCCCACAGGGTTTCCCCTTCTATATAGGTTTGTATCCTGAAACTGTATGCATCCACCTGCGATTTTAATACTGCCCAAACCTGTGCAAGCAGTGCGGGGCTATCTTCATTAAACACAAGCCTTATCCTAAACGGCAGGCAATCATCATTCCTTAGCCGGGGAAAAACTCCTGCGTTGAGTAAAGAAGTTTTGCCGGTGCCCGATTTGCCGAATAAAAGGGTAAGCGTATTGTATTTAACCAGCTGGTACAGGTCTTTTATTTCGTTCTCCCTGCCAAAGAAGAAAGGGGCATCTTTTTCGGTATAAGATTCAAGCCCAAGAAATGCTGAACTAACTGGGGCATTAGTGGCGGGTATATTTAGCGTTTCGGGCATAATGATAAAATTATATGATGTTAAGCTGTTGTTTTACCTGGTTTATAAACGCCTCACCAGCGTTGCCGCCGGGTACATCAGCAATGCTGAGTTTGCTGAAAAAATCCTGTATTACAGGGTTAGCTTTATTTACATCGTCAATTGCTACTGGCATCAGGTAGTTTATTTCTTTGCCACCGCTTTTTTGTTTTCTCAGGTCATTGGTATAGCACGCCTCCCTCCATTCGCCTTTTACGTTTACAAGCGCTTCTGCATTGCTGCCAAGGCTGTTGTTTGAAAGAAGCGGTATAAACAGGTCTGCGGTACTTATACCCGCGGTAATACCCACCTGGTAATTATTGCCAGCCTGCAGGCGCTTTTCATCAAACCAGCATTTTATATTTTTTATAGCTGAAAGGGATTGAAACAGGCACCTTGCCTGCTCCAGGTCTTTGTGCGAGTAGCTGATAAATATTTCTTTTGGTTTGGGTGGGTTGCGGCTTATATAACTGTCCCAGCTGGTTGAAAGTTCTTTTATAAAGTCTGCCGTATTACCATCATACGTTACGGCACTGTTTTTTCTTAAAAAATTAAACTGCACATCCCTCTCCGGACTTTTATCGTTCACAACAATAATATCGCCGCCCCTGTCGTCCCAGCTTGCCATTCTTTCATTCGAAAGGTTCCTGAATAAAAAACGCATCAACCAGGATGGCTGGCTGCAGCCAAGGAAAAGCAGTGTTTTAGAACCCAGCGCCCCCAGTATTTCAGTAAACGTTTCGTTTTGCTTTTTTTCTATAAACATGTTCACACATTCCAGCATCTCTTCTTCAAGTAAAGCGGGGCTTAAACTGTTTTCAAGTGAACCAAGCATATTCAGCACAAAAGGGTTTTTCAGTTCCGCAATATCGCATCCTTTAAAAGGCTCATCAATAGTAAAATTATCCTGTTCAGCTTCGGTGTTCCTTACTTTATCAATGGTTCTTTTAAGTATATCGCCATAGGGTGTTGTGTTTATATAAAAGAGCAACTGGTCAATACTTAAAAAATCTTCCAGCAAAGGAAAAGAAAGACCATCCGGCGACAGTGTTTGTAAAAAGATCCTGATGGTTTTAATTTTTATATGCTGCTCATTTACCAGGTATTCTGCCGCTGCCGTAAGTGTTTTTAAAGAAGGCTCATTAGTGCCGTATTCCTGCTGCAGTTGCTGCGCAAACCAGTTTTCTGTGCTGGAGGTTTCCCCGTTTACAAGGCAACTGTACATTTCATTGCCAATAATCGGTATCACATTTTTTCTTGCCATATTACGGCAAAGAGTTTCCCATTGTATAGCAGATGGCTGTTGCGTATCCATAATGCGGTTGTTTTGGTTGAAATGCAGTTTTACAATGCAAAGGATTAAAGATACAAAAACACTTATTGAACAGAACTGTATAAATAATTTTGCCGGCAACTCTTATAAAGACGGATGCTGCTGTCAGTAACGGCTATAGCTTAGGATCAGTTCAATTATTAATCAACAGATGAACGGATTGCGACGCAACAGGCGATGCTATGAAAAACCAATGCTGGTATAATAAAAACTAAAAATCAATTTCTAAATAGTATAGCCTGCATTTATCAGCAGCATCACCGGGGATTGAGATATGTAACCGGCAGCAGGGGTTCTATTAAACATTCTTGCGTCGCACTCTTGTACTGTTGAATTTGTTTATGGAGCTTTTACCAAATCGAAGACCAAAGCGAAATAGTGCGGGTAAAGTGCTGGTTAACATCAGGCCTGTAAAGCCTTTAAGCAGTTTTTTAAACTTTAAAAACTACTTACACAGTGCCGGTAAACTGCACTGTTTTTTATTTAAACCATAATGTTTCTTGCTGCCCGGCTGCATGCCGCTTAAAACTGCAAAACAAAAAATGCTGGGTTGTATTAAAGGGTGTTATATGATCTTCATTTATACATCTTATTTTGTTGAAGCCCTTTTCAAGTTCTTTGTTAAGTGTTATTTCGGTGTATTGTTTTATTTCAAGCCCGCTGCACTTTTCAGGCCCATAGTCAGAGAATGTGCCAATGGTTAAAAATCCCGAAACTGCATTTTTTGCTGTGTCAATATATTTTGCAATCTGTTCGCCTGTTGTAAGAAAATGAAAAGTGGCCCTGTCATGCCAAATGTCAAAAGTGGTAGTTGGTTCAAATTCATTTATATCGCTTACCACCCAGTTTATTTTTTCAGCTTTATTACCCAGCCGTTGCTTTGCTTTGTCAAGCGCATTGGCCGAAATATCGAGCACCGTAATATTTTCAAAACCTTCTTCCAGCAGGCAATCTGCCAGCCTGCTGTCACCGCCGCCAATGTCTATTATTTTTGCAGTCTTTGGCAAACCGAAAGAATGTATAAAGTTCAATGAAGTTTTAGGCACTTCCTGCGTCCAGCTCAACTGTTCAGGGGCTTTGGTTTCATAAACCTTTTCCCAGTGCATTTTTAATGATTCTTCCATTGGGCAAAGTTCTTAATAAAAAAGCACTGTTTCGTAACAAAAGTTACTTACGAATGGCCGCAACAAGCTTAAAAGCAGATATTAATAGGCTAATTAATACTTTGAGGTGCTAAGAGTAACTTAGCGTAATGCCGAACAAGAAACAATTATCATTTAATGAAGAGGTATTAAAGATATTAATACCAGAAGAATACCTGCGGGACTTTGAACCGAACAGTGTTGAGG
>JANXWM010000778.1 GCA_025351145.1 Chitinophagaceae bacterium | reverse complement strand
TACCATTGGTGCTGGCAGCCGCACGTATTACTTTAGGGTCGCCCAGCTTTTTGGCCAAATCCATATAACTGATCGTTTTGCCAAAGCCAATATTCACCAGCTCGCCCCATACCCTTTGCTGAAAGGCTGTGCCTTCCTGGTACACCGGTATATCAAAGTTCCTGCGTTTGCCGTTGAAGAATTCGATCAGCTCTTCGGTACACTGGTGCATTACTTCGCTTACACCCGGCTCGCCGTAGGTCATCTGGTCGTTGTTGTCTATAAAGCTCAGCTCTGCAATATAGCTGTCAGTGCCGCCTATCCTGAGCAGGCCTACCGGGCTCTGATAATAAGTATAGTATAAATGCTCCATGAAGGATGGAAAGTTAATTATTTTTTCATCTGTGGCAATTAGTGCTGTAATGCTTACCGTATTTATATTTTTGCAGCAGGCAGATAAAACGGATATTTAATAAATGCTTACGATGAATATAGCGATCATAAACGGGCCCAACTTAAACCTGCTGGGTACAAGGAAACCGGGTATTTACGGTTCTCAAACCTTTGAGCAGTATTATGATTCCCTGCAAAATTTATTCCCGGGTATAACGTTTAGTTATTACCAGAGCAATGTGGAGGGTGAGCTGATCAATGAATTGCAAAGGGTTGGTTTTAGTGTGGATGGCATTGTGATAAACCCCGGTGGTTACACGCATACTTCTGTTGCTTTGGGTGATGCGGTTGCAGCCATTACAGCACCGGTGATAGAAGTACACATCAGCAATGTACATGCGAGGGAAGATTTCAGGAAGGTTTCACATGTATCGGCAAAGTGCAGGGGAACCATCAGCGGGTTGGGATTGAAAGGCTACGAACTGGCAGTGAAATGGTTTGAGGGAAATAAAAAGGTTGCGGGTTAACCGTATTTACAGCGGTTTGGATTCTGGAAGCCATAGCTCAAAAATGTACTTAATGTACAAGAGTGCGACGCAAGGGACGATGCTTATTAAACTAAAGTTTGGTTCATAATTCTTTAAAATATTTTTATGCGATTATCATTATTATTTATAGGGTTACTAATCAATCTTTCATCGTTTGCACAATGCAAAACGTATAAGATTGGCGTAAAGGGAGACACCCTTAACTGTACAGATTTTAATAATCTTAAACAGGGCAAATGGGTATTGCATATGGAGAGCCTGCGCGGCGAGCCGGGATACGACCAGGAGGGCATTTACAAAGACGATAAAAAAGAAGGTGCATGGAGAACTTACACGTTGATGGGCGATATTATGTCAATAGAAAATTTCAGGTGGGGTTATAAAAATGCCAACTGTGCATATTACAATATTTACGGTATTGAACGCCTGGAAAGCTGGCGGGCTATTGACCCCAAAAGCCCTTACGATACCATTGATGTGCCCGACCTGCACAGTGATGCAGTGTATAAAAAGATTGTAAAAGTAGATGCATCCAGTGTTAAGCAGGGTACGTGGAATTATTATAATGCTGAAACAGGTGCTATTACAAAAACAGAAGAATACGTTCTCGACCAGCTTGTTGTTCCCGAAAAGAAAACCAATAGCGCAAAGATTATTTCTGACAGCACTTACACAGTAAAAGCCGACAGCGTTTCTAAAGTAAAACCAAAAGAGGTTTTGCTTTATGAAAAGAAAAATAGTAACAAAAAGAAGGTGAAAGTAAGAGATGGCGCTACCGGCGTGCAGTAAGCTGTAAAACTGGTTTCTAAAAATCGAATTCTTTTACTTCCGCATCGTTCAATAAAAGCTGAATAAATTTTTCGTGATTTTTTACCGGGCCCTGCACCAGCCAGTAACCCGTAATTTCTTGGCCCGTTTTACTTTGGTTGCCACGCAGTGCCTTAAGGCCGCATGTTTTAAACAGAAGTTCATATTTGCTTAAAGTTTCCTGCCTGAATGGACAAACAATGCGGTAGTTGCGCAATTGATTCATTTTACTGATGATGTTTTGTAAAAGCACCAATGTGCTTAATACCAGCAGCATTACCACTGCGGCTATGCAAGCTGTTTGAATATATCCCGCACCCACGGCCATTCCCAGCGCAGCAATCATCCAGATAGCAGTAGCGGTTGTAATACCATTCACCCTGTTTTCATCTTTAAAAATTACACCTGCACCAAGAAAACCAATCCCTGTAATAATATTGGCAGCAATACGGTCGCCATTGTTTGAGCCGCCAATATGCTGCGAAAGCATTGTAAATAAACAGGAGCCGGCGCATACCAGTATCATGGTGCGCAGACCTGCCGACTTGGAACGGTATTCCCTTTCTGCGCCAATAAGTCCGCCAATGCAAACAGCTATCAGCAGCCTGATAATATCTGTAGTTAAAATATTCATACCTGTAATTTACGAAATAGATCATTGAATATATAAAGGCATTTTTATTAACCCGGCTATAAACAGGAATGAAGCTTTCGTTGCGTCGCACACTTGTACTGCATCACTTTTTTGAGCAGGAAATACAAAAGTTCTTTCTTCCTGTTATTGTAATGCAAAAAAATAAAAATCATTTGGAACCATCTTTCAGCATTCTAAACCATTTGTAAAAAATAATTTTGGTATATAATAACTGATGTATATTTGATATCAAATTAATATCAAAACAAATTTATTATGGAAAAGATTATTAAACCAATTTCAGGATTTCTTATACTGCTTGCAGGCATTCTGTTATGCGGCAGCGCTATTTATTTCATTATAACAGGCGGAGTAGGCAAAGAGACACCGGTACCAATTTTCTGGGTGGGCCTGGCATTAGAGCTTTTTGGCGCTTTTCTTTTTAAAGGGCTTAGTATTGTTAATCCCAATCAATCCACTGTATGTACTTTCTTTGGTAAATATGTAGGCACGGTAAAAGCCAACGGTTTGCTTTTTGTGAACCCTTTTTATAAAAAACAAAAGATATCGTTACGCTCCAACAACTTTGAAAGTACCAAGCTTAAGGTAAATGATAAAATGGGCAACCCCATAGAGATAGCCGCTGTAATTGTATGGCAGGTGAGCAATACATACAAAGCGGCTTTTGATGTAACGGATTATGATCAGTATGTAAAGATACAGAGTGAGTCTGCCGTACGGCATCTGGCTACTACCTGCCCTTATGATGAAATGGAAGATTCGCATGCAGAGATAACTTTGCGAAATGGTGGCGAGAAAGTAACTGCATTGCTTGAAACTGAATTAAATGAAAGATTATCTGCAGCAGGTATTATTATTATGGAAGCGAGGATAAGCCACCTTGCCTATGCACCTGAGATTGCCGGTGCTATGCTGCAGCGCCAGCAGGCTACAGCAATTGTTGCAGCACGTTTTAAAATTGTGGAAGGTGCTGTGGGTATGGTAGAACTGGCGCTGGAGCAACTGAGCAAAAAGGATATTGTTCAGCTTGACGAAGAAAAGAAAGCAGCGATGGTTAGTAACCTGATGGTAGTACTTTGCGGTGAAAAAGCTGCAACGCCGGTTTTAAATACCGGTACATTATATCAATAATTAATGAACAAAGAATGGCCGCAAAAAAATCTTTTGTTTTAAGAATAGATGAAGCTACTTACAAGGCACTTGAAAAGTGGGCCAGTGATGATTTTCGCAGTGTAAACGGGCAGATAGAATTTTTACTCGATCAGCAATTAAAAGAAGCAGGGAGATTGAAGAGTATTAATAATGGTATAACTGAAAAATCTGCTGCTGTTAAAAAACCCAAACAAGGTTCGTGAAAACAATATACTAAACTGTATCAATTAAGATGTTGAGTGCTGTTTTGCTGATCCATGTTCATGCAGTACAAGAGTGCGACGCAAGAAAAGCTTCATAGCACTACTAAAGCCCGGAACAAAAAAAGGCCCTGCTGACTAATTAGCAGGGTCTTTTTATATTAAGGATACTTTTTTAGTTTACAACAACTTTTAAAGAGGTTCTTACACCATCTTCTGTTACTACGTTTACAATTACAAAGCCTTTTACTTTATCGCCCTTTAAAGGCCATATATTATCGCCTTCATTAGCTACGGTAACACCATTTGAAAGCGGGTTTCCCTGCAGGTCGGTATAGGTAAGCTGTACCTTCTGCTGCCTTGAGCCATTATGGAACATAACATACATGCTGCCGTGCTGATTGTACAATTTTAAAGAATAATTATCCTTATTTGGTACAACCGGTTTTGCTGATGATATTTCCTGAGTAGCTACAGGTGCTGCTACCGGCGCGGGGGCCTGTGTAATGGTTAATGAATTGTTTACAACCTGGTCGCCGGATGTACCGCCATCGCCATTTACAAGATTACCAGCTGTATAGAAAACAACAGAACCTGTACCAGCAGCAGCCCCAGTCCATGGAATGGTAATTGTGCCGGAAGTTAATGCTTTGGACTGCTCTACATAATTGTGTTTCACTTTTAAAATACTGTGCGTGCCAGCAGGAGCCTTACCCCATTTGTTTACGTTTGTACCAGTTGCAGTAGCAGCTGTTGTTTGAAAACCATACTTAGGTTTACCTGTAGTTTTCTTAAGCAAAATTTGAAACTTGTAGGCTTTGCCGGTTACATAAGCAGTAACGGGAAGATTGGTTGCACTATCAAGCAATTGGGTAGTAATGGTACCACCAAAGGCTCCGCCACCATGGCATCCGGATTGTGCGCAGGTTAAACCGGAGTTAAACGGGGCACCTGTAACCAACTGATTACCGCTTTTTGCAGGGCCTGCTACATAACTCGAAAAAATAACCCATAGTGCAATACCAGAAAAGGCCAATAATGTGCTGGAAATTTTGTTTTGCTTTGCCAGCGAAGCAATTTTGTGTGTCGTGTTTTTAAACATAATTGTTTGGTTTTTTGATGAGGAAAAAAAGAAAGATTTATAATGATTGGTTCAAGTCAGTTTTGGTGTAATTGACACATTATGCTTACGGGTAAATTTATTAAGGGATACAAAATATTTACAGAATACTTTGCATCCCTGAAATTGATTTACGTCAGGTTTAGCCGCTGGAAAAAATGTATGGCTCTATAATTTGGTTTTAATATTGGATTTAGTAACTATTAATAAATGGTGGTGGTTTAAATGCAATTTTTATTACTCATTATTTACCTCATAATCCCCAGCTTGGCAGAAGTTCTTTTTCCATCTTCAGTTGTAACTGTAACTATTATTATTCCTTTAGCTATTGTTGAAGGAAGCTGGATGATATTATCGCCCTGGTTTGCTGTTGTGTTGTATGCGTAAAGCATTTTGCCTGTTAAATCACTTACGCGGATATTGATTTTTTGCTGTTGTAACCCATTATAGAAAAGGATATAAGAACCCCCTGCATGAGCATATATTGAAATACGGTAGTCAGAGGTTACTGCGTTTTTAAGTTCAACAATATTATATGTTGTAACGTTTCCATCTGCATCAGTTTGTTTTAACCTGTAGAATGCTTTAGAAAAGAAATTTGCATCAGTGAAAGAATATGTATAACCAGTGCTGGTGCTGCCTTTTGCTGTAATGGTTGTTACTATTGAATAATTTGTTCCATTCAGGCTTTTCTCCAAAATAAAGTTTTTATTATTAGCTTCCTGTGCGGTTGCCCAATTTAATACAGCAACACCATTCTGAAGGCTTCCTTTAAAATACAAAAGTTTTACTGGCAAAGTGCCGGCTTCAGCAATTGTGATGCTGTTGTTAACAGGCTGGTCACCGGTTGTACTGCTGTTGCCATTAACAAGGTTACCTGCGGTATAAAATATTACTGAACCCGTGCCTGTAGCTGGCCCGGTCCACGGCAGTGAAATAATATTTTGCGTAAGCCGCTTTGACTGTTCAACATAATTTCGACCGGAAACAGCCTGGTTATGATAATCTGTAATAAGCGTTCCCCAGGTATTAATATTGGTGCTTGCAGATACAGTTGAAGCTGTTGTTTGAAAACCATATCCCTTGGGGGCTGTAGTACTGCCCATTGTTATTTTTAATGTATAGCTTACTCCCGGGGTATATGAAGTAACAATATTATTAGACGCATCCAGTAACTGAGTTGTAATTGAACCACCAAAACTTCCGCCACCGTGACAGCCACTTTTTGAGCATGTTTGGCTGCTGTTGAATGGGGCACCTGTAACGAGGTTATTTTGTTTTGCAGGCCCCGTAGTATTTGAAAGCAATACTACACTTAAAGAAACGATTGCAATTAAAACAAATAAATAAGATGTTTTACGGTTGTTAGCTAAAACCTGTAAAATTGATGAAGTATATCTTTTCATACAATTGGAGTTTTTAAATTTAATTATTGCCCGAAAATATTATACATTTTTTAACGGCCTCTGCGTTTTATGCTGAACAGGAAAAGTGGTGTGCTGACATGTAATTAAAAGCCACCGAACCGGAATAAAAATTAACTAAAAATTACTTGTTGAAACAGTTAAAATATTTTTTGTTTAGTAATAAAACATAAATCTCATTTATTTATCAAACATAGGTTTCACGCGTGTTTCAGCCCTTATTGCTGTACACAAATTTTGTTTACGATTATAAGTTATAAAAAATATCAGCAGCGAAATAAATGCCAAAACCTTTCTATTAATGTAATTTAATAACGCTAATAAAAAATTAATAATTAAATGTAAAAGCCACTCTTTTTTTGAGAGTGGCGTTGATATTTAAAACAATTTATTTACTTATTTCTACTGTGCTTTTTGCATTGGGTTTAAACCCTGCGACTGCCCCCTGCAGCCTGTTTCATTTTATACATTTTTTTGAACCCAACTAAAGATACTTTACTCACCGTTCCTTGCGTCGCACTCTTTTGTACTGCATAATATAATGGAGCAATGCGAAGCAAATCAACGTTTGCAATTGAGGCAAATACATAAACCTGTCAGGTCTCAAAGACCTGACAGGTTTTAATAATTCGCTTTGCTGCATAAAGTTCCGAAAGTACAAGAGTGCGACGCAAGAAGCGATGCTATGAAAAACCCAAAGCCCGGCTCATAAATATTTTCATTGCTTACAGAAATGCAAATATTTTTTTACTGAAATATTCCCGGGGGCTGTCAAATTAAAACGCATTTTTGCGCCCGTAAAAAATCATTGGTGAATAGCAAATATATTATACACGCCAGATAAACATGATGCATGTAAAAGTGAACGACGGGGAGAAGAATGATAAACTTAATTACCCTGAGAACCCGGTTTTATTCCTCTTCTAATTCTTCTTTTAATTCGTTGGATAAAGTAATGAGCAGTTTATCTATACGGTGGTTATCCATGTCAACAATTTCAAAACCAAAGCCGCGCCATTTCATCTTATCGCCTGTTACAGGTATGCGTTCGAGATGGTGTAAAATAAAACCTGCAAGTGTATCAAATGCTTCCTGTTCACCTTCATCGATCCACTCTGTTTTACTAAAGTAATGAAGGAAGTTATAAAACGGAACCTGTGCGTCTATCAGGTAGCTGCCATCATCCCTTCTTATAATTTCATAATCATCTTCATGCGGCTCGCTTATATCGCCTACAATCGCCTCTAAAATATCATTTAGGGTTATAATGCCCTGCAGTGTTCCATATTCATCCACTATAAAAGCATAGTGGGTTTTGGTTTGTTTAAACTTTTCAAGCAGGTGATAGGCTGTGTTATTTTCAGGAACATAAGTAGCCGTTTTCATTACATCTTTCATCAATGTGTTTTGGGGTACGCGAAAAATATCTTTCAGCGAAACCACACCTTTTACATTGTCTATGTTTTTATCACAAACCGGGTACACAGAATGAATGCTATCATCGGCAATGTCTTTTATTTGCTCAACTGTACTGTTCATATCGAGCCATACAATATCGCTGCGGTGCGTCATTAAAGAAGTGATGTTCCTGTCGCCCAGGTGAAAAACTCTCTCAATAATTTCCTGCTCTGCTTCATCAATGGTTCCCTGTTCTGTTCCTTCGCTGATGATGGCTTTTATTTCCTCTTCAGTAACCTGGTTATCGGTGCTTTTCAGGTTAAATAATTTTACAACTATGTTGCTCGACTTGGTAAGCAGCCAGATAAAAGGATAGGTAATGCTCGTAACCACCCGCATGGGCGCAGCAAGGCTTTTGGCAATACCTTCAGGGTTGCTGAGGCCAATCCGCTTTGGAACAAGCTCGCCCAGTACCAGTGAAAAATAAGTAATGAGTATTACCACAATTGCTGTTGCAATACCACCGCTGTAATGCGCAATCAACGGAAAGCCATTAAGAAAATCAACAAGGTCTGTCTTAATCTTATCGCCGGAAAATATACCGTTTAAAATACCAATCAGTGTAATGCCAATCTGCGTGGTAGAAATAAATTTCTCGGGGTGCGATGCAAGGTCAAGTGCCGCTTTGGCCCTTGCATCGCCTTTGTTGGCCTGCGCTTCAAGCCTGGCTTTACGTGCCGAAACAAGGGCAATTTCTGCCATTGCGAAAACGCCGTTCAAAATAATGAGGGCGAAAATTATAAATATCTCTGTCATAAATATGCGGCAAAACTAATGAATAAGAAATTAAGGGTACAATATGCCGTATTAAGCTTATGAAAGAAAGCAATTTTTAGCCTGGCAGCAGAATATCTATGAAGCTTTCCTTG
This sequence comes from Chitinophagaceae bacterium, assembly GCA_025351145.1. GTDB lineage: Bacteria > Bacteroidota > Bacteroidia > Chitinophagales > Chitinophagaceae > Limnovirga. The sequence goes on along the minus strand of JANXWM010000778.1, from coordinate 835 downwards.
CGTCGCACTCTTGTACTGTTGGATTATAAACGGGCTTTACCGAAGCGTAGATAGAAGCGGTTCAGCCTGCTGGCATGTATGTCTGTGGTTAAAAACCTGCGTTGCAGCCTAAAGCTCAAAAAATTTCCGAACGTACCAGAGTGCGATGCAAGCGGCGATGCCATGAAAACTAATGCCGGGTTAATAAATTGTATTGAAATAAACACAGAGGTTCAACCGGCTTTATTTAAAGAAATACGAGATGCTTAGTTTGGCTGCGAAGGGTGTGCCGGGGGTAAAACAAATTTCATCAACAGGTTGTGCCTCGCCTTTTAAACGGGTTTCTGTATCAAATTGTGTTTCTTTCCATTTTGTGTTGAAGATATTGTTTACTACCAGGCCAATTTCGTATTTGGGTTTTGTGTAATTAATTACTGCATCAGTAATAAAATAGCCAACCGCAGTTAGACTGTAATCTTCATTGCCCGGACGATCGCCAACATAACGGTAGCGCAGGCTTCCGTTTAAACCGTTTTTATTGGTATAGGTAACGCCGCCGGTGCTTGTCCACTTTGGTGCAAGCGGAATATAATCTGCACCTTTGGGATCTTCTATTGAACGGCCATGTGCATAGTTAACATCCACATCAAAGTATAAAGATTTTATTGGCTGGTAACGGCCTGTAAAATCGAAACCTACACGGCGGGTTTTACCACTAAATTCTACAAAGCCGCCATCGCCGCTGTAAACAAATTCCTGCTGCAGGTATATATACCATATTGCTGCATTGATGATTACTTTTTTAGTGGGTTTAAACACCGTACCAAAATCTGCACTGTAGCAGGATGGCAAAGAT
>JANXWM010000768.1 GCA_025351145.1 Chitinophagaceae bacterium | reverse complement strand
TTTTTACTTGTTCAAATTTTTCAAGCAACAAAATAAATTCTGGTGGTATTTGGGATTTATTTTGTAATGTAAATCTTGAAATTATTTCGTATAACGGGCCGCAAAGAGTATCAAGGAATTTTTGAACATCACTCTTATTTTTTTCTTTAACCCATTTGTCTATGGGTTCTTTTAGTTCTGTTTTAAAAGTATCAGGCATTTGTAAAACATCAACTAAATTGAGTGTTTTCTTAATAAGATTATTAATTTCATCACCAAGTGTATTAAAGATTTTTTTTCTGTTGAAATCATTTATCGAACCTCTTTCTGCTACTTTTATAAGCTCATTAAACATTTCAAATAAAGTATCTAAACATGTAATTATTTTTTGGTATTCTATTGTTGTGTCTTTTCCCTTTTCAAATTGAGTTATATATGCTAAATAATATTCTTCCAAATTTAATTTTTCTACAATGCGTTTTATATCATAATAACTAATCCATTTGATAAGGTGAAACTTTGCTGATTCTTTCTTGAATTCATTACTTGTTTCTTGGACACAATCTCTATTTGATTCAGCAGTTTTTATTGAACTCTTAACGAGACTTGCCAAGTATTTTAATTTTTCAGTTTTAGTTTTTTCTTGTTTTTTGCGTTCTTTTCCTTTGTCAACGAAAAAGGCAATAATAAATAATCCTATTGTTATGATATTACCAATTATGCTTCCATAATCTTTGAATAAATTGCTTTGTGTTGGCAAGTTATTTATGGTAATATCAAAAAGAAAGTTATTCCCCATGGGTATAAAATTTATAGTTTTAAATATTCCAATATTTCAATCTTCGCCGTATTTCGTATCCTCCTGAAACATACTTTACTTCAATCCCCGCTTCGATAAAAGCCCAATTCATAATCCAACCGTACAAGAGTGCGACGCAAGAAAAGCTTCATAGAATTCCTGTTGCCTGGCTCAAAAAATGCGTTTATACTGGTCTGACCGAGGCGGTCTGACCAGGGCGTTACCCCACCAATCCCACACTCACTTCCACATCAGGATTATTCATAAGGAAGCCGGCCATTTCTTCGTTCATCATAAAACCTTTTTCCATGGTGTATAATGTTATTTTCAAGTTTTCGATGGGCTCGTACAAATTAAAACGCAAGGAAGATTTGCCGGGGTTGGCGCGAACATTTTTTTCTACAAACGTTACAAATTCTTTTGTGATGGATGCGGGTTCTATATTGATATCAACCTGCCGTGTCATGTTTTGTTTTGCCATTTCAAGCAGGTTCATGGTAGTTACTTTAAACTCGTACTGATCGCTGTTGTAGCGGTTTTTAAAGAAGCCGTTGATGAGCAGGTTCTTTCCTTTTTCGAGATAATTTTTGCAACGTACATAATCATCAGCCCATAACATAATCTCTGTTTTGCCACTGAAGTCTTCTATGGTAAGCGAACCAAATTCGCGACCGGTTTTTGTCATGCGGTGCTGTGCATCTGTAACCAAACCGGCAATGCGGAAATTGCGGTTGGCATTAGCGGAAATGAGCGTGGCAGATTCTTTTACTTCGTTGAATTCGCTAAGCTGCATAATGCCGTAATACCTTAACTCAAACTTGAAATTATCAAGCGGGTGGCCGCTCATGAACATGCCGGTTACTTCTTTTTCGTGATCGAGTTTTTCGGTGAGTGACCATGCTTCGCAGGCAGGTAATTTTGGCGTAGCAATTTCGGGCATGGCAGTATCGCCAAACAAACTGTTTACAGTTGATTGTTTATTGGTTTGGTACACATTTCCAAAGCGTATAATTTTCTCTATGCCATTGGCAGCTTCACCATTGGATACATAAAAATACTGTGCCCGGTGAATATCAGTAAAGCAATCGAAAGCACCGGAATACACAAGGCTTTCAATCGATTTTTTATTGGCAGCGCGTTGGCTAACGCGTTTTATAAAATCGAAAATATCTTTATAGGCGCCATTCTTTTTGCGTTCTTCAATCAGCGCTTCAATAGCTGCTTCGCCTACACCTTTTAAACCACCGAGACCAAAACGTATCTCGCCTTTTTTGTTTACAGCAAAACCTTTCAGCGATTCATTAATATCAGGGCCGAGCACTTTTAAACCCATGCGTTTACATTCCTCCATGTAGAATGTGATCTTCTCTATACCACCTGCATGATTAAGCACAGCAGCCATATATTCACTTGGATAATGCGCTTTTAAATAAGCAGTTTGATATGCAACAAATGCATAGCAAGTAGAGTGTGATTTATTGAAAGCGTATTGTGCAAAGGCTTCCCAGTCTGTCCATACTTTTTCAAGAATATCTTTCTGCAAACCCTTTGCTGTAGCGCCCTCCATGAAAGTACCTTTCATTTTATCCAGCGTCTTGCGGTCTTTTTTACCCATTGCTTTACGCAGAATATCTGCCTGACCTTTTGTAAAACCTGCAAGGCTTTGGCTGAGCAACATTACCTGCTCCTGGTAAACGGTAATGCCATAAGTTTCTTCAAGATATTCCTGCATTTGAGGAATATCATAAGCAACTTCTTCGCGGCCATGTTTACGTGCCACGAACTTGGGAATGTACGACATGGGGCCGGGACGATACAAGGCATTCATCGCAATAAGATCGCCGAATTTATCTGGCTTTAATTCACGCAGATATTTTTGCATGCCTGGGCTTTCAAACTGGAATGTTGCGTTGGTTTCGCCGCGCTGATACAGGTTGTATGTTTTTTCATCATCAAGTGGAATGCCATCTAAATCTATTTCAAGCCCATTATGATTTTGTTTGATCAACTCCAAAGCAGTCTTTAAAATGGACAATGTTTTCAAACCAAGAAAGTCCATCTTTAAAACGCCTGCTTCTTCAATGGTGCTGCCTTCTATCTGTGTTATCCAAAGCGTAGAATCTTTTGAAATAGCAACGGGAATTAAATCAGTAAGATCAGAAGGCGCAATGATAATTGCAGAAGCATGAACACCAGTATTACGGACAGAACCTTCCAGTCGTTTTGCTTCTTTTAAAACCTGTGCACGGATGTCGGTGCCGTTATAAATTTCACGGAGCTTTTTAATATTGTCGAGTTCTTCGCCACCATAACCTTCTTTATCTTCCAAAGATTTTTCACCATCCTTTGCTTCTTTGGCAGTAAATGGTGCAGCGAGTACACGGTTAAGGTCGGTGCCCGGCCTGTCGGGAACCATCTTTGCTAATGCGTTGCTTTCACTCAATGGCAGATCCATTACACGTGCCACATCTTTTATACTCATCTTGGCAGCCATAGTGCCATAGGTAATGATCTGCGCTACCTGGTTCTTGCCGTATTTATCTACTACATAGTCGATTACTTTCTGGCGGCCTTCATCGTCAAAGTCCGTGTCTATATCGGGCATTGACTTACGGTCAGGATTTAGAAATCTTTCGAATAGTAAATTGTATTTTATCGGGTCAATATTTGTTATGCCGATGCAATAAGCTACCACACTTCCGGCAGCGGAGCCACGGCCCGGGCCAATGAACACGCCCATATTTCTGCCTGCTTTTATAAAGTCACTCACGATTAAAAAGTAACCGGCAAAGCCCATGGTTTTTATGGTGAACAATTCAAAGTCTAAGCGTTCCTGTATCTCTTGTGTTATTTCGCTGTATCGTTCTTTAGCACCTTTAAAAGTAAGTTCTTTTAAATATTCCCACTGGTTGTTTACATCTGGCTTGATGATGTTGGAACCAATCACTTCATCTTTTGTATGCAGCAAAAATTCTTTGGGGATCGGGAAGGCGGGGAGGAGTATATCCTTCTTTAAATTGAGCACTTCTATTTTATCAACAATGGCATTGGTGTTATCCAATGCTTCGGGAATATCGCTGAAGAGTGTTTCCATCTCTTCTTTTGTTTTAAAATAAAACTGGTCGTTGGGAAATTTAAAGCGGCGGTTCTTTAATTGTATTTCATCATTTACAAAATCATCAAAGCCGGGTGTACTTTGTTTTTCACCGGTGTTGATACATAATAAAATATCATGGGCATTGCTGTCGTCCTTATCTACATAATGGCTGTCGTTGGTTGCAATAACAGGAACATTGTATTTCTTTGAAAACTTAATCAATGTATCGTTGATGATCTCCTGCTCTTTGATATTATGGCGCTGCAGCTCTATATAATAATCATCGCCAAACATATCGAGCCACCATTTGAATTCTTTTTCTGCAGCTTCAATACTGTCGTGTAAAATAGTTTGAGGTACATAAGCGCCAATGCAGCAGGTTGTTGCTATTAAACCTTCTTTATATTGTTCAATCAGTTCTTTATCTATGCGCGGATATTTACTGTACATGCCTTCAATAAAGCCAAGCGATGTGAGCTTTACTAAGTTTGCATAACCCTGTTTATTCTTTGCCAGTAATACCTGGTGAAAGCGTGCATCTTTCTGGTCTTTGGTAAACTGTTTTGCATGCCGGTCTTTTACCACATAAAACTCGCAGCCAACAATGGGTTTTATTACAGGCTCTGTTATGTCTTTACCATCTGCTGTTTTGCCAACAATCTTCGTGTTGTTCCATGCCTGTTTTACAAATTCAAAAACGCCAAACATATTGCCATGATCGGTGATGGCCAATGCAGGCATATTTGCCTGGGCAGCTTTTTTATACAAGCCTTCAATGGATGCGGCTC
>JANXWM010000758.1 GCA_025351145.1 Chitinophagaceae bacterium | reverse complement strand
GTTGGTAAAAAACCTGTTAACAAAACCATCAATAATGCGGTCAATTTTTTCAATGTCAGATAACGAATTATCTTTTACAATTTCTTCCATCATACCTTTTGAGTAAGCAGCTTTTTGGGCCACCATTGCTTCAAAAAGTTTCTCTTTTGAGCCAAAGTAATAATTAATCATTGCCACATTTACCTCTGCTTTTGAGGCGAGGTCGCGTATGGTAGTTCCCTCAAAACCCTTTTCTGCAAAGAGTTCTATGGCATTGTCAATAATATGTTCTTTCTTGTCCATCTTGTATGCAGTTTGCTTACAGGGCGCAAAGATTAAACAAATGTTTAAATTAAACAAACGTTTGATTAATTATTTTTAAAATTAATATTAAAAAGTTTTTTTGGCCGGGCATAAGTATTTCAATTAAGCTGCTCTTGCGTCGCACCCTTGTACTGCAGGAACTTTTAGGAGCCCGGGGTTCTGTAATAAAGTTGGTATGTTTTGGCAACGGCTTATGCAGTGCAGCCTGTAGCTGAATAATGTTATAAACGTACAAGAGTGCGACGCAAGTAAAGCCGAATGCTGAAGGGAAAGTTGGGATAAAAAGAATTTTAGCAAGAGCTGTATGAAGACGGATTAGCTGTAGTTATTGTTGCTTATAAAAATAAAATGGTTATAAAAAACACTAACGGTAACTGTATTCTATGCGGCCAACAGGTTGTTTTTGTTTATTGAAAAGCAGTTCATTTTGTTTTAAGCCGTTTGGTAAATAGGTGTATTTCCAAACCATATAATCTGCTGAGCCCTGAGGTACCTGGGTTAATTGAATAAGGGTGCCGTTTTCGTCGTATTCAAATAAATAATCAGGGAGAAGGCGTTGGGCTTTTAAATTGAAACGCACAACATCTGTAAGCTGCTGCTGGTTATTGTAGTAATAAAAATAGGTCTCTATCTGCCGGCCTTTTTTCTTCCAGTGCTCTTCGGCAATATTGCCCTGCTCATCTTTTGCAAAATCTATTACCGTAGTATCTGTGCTATTTTTTATCAGCAGCATTTTAACGGGCAGGTTATTTTGATATTGCCAGAGATGGAATTCCTGCGAGGAATTGTGCATGAATGTATCTTCAGTTATTGTGTTCAATGAAATGATATTTCCAGCGTTATCGTATAAATAAGTTGTAGTGCTGTTGATGTTATCGCTGCTGTTGGTTGTTTTGCTGATTTTATCATTTTCATACACAGAAGTGGAAATTGATTTACCGGTAGAGGGGTAACCTGAAGCTGTTGTAATAACTGTACTGTTGGCGGATACATTTTGCTCGAGTATAAAATCTGAAGTTGGCTCACCATCCGATTCAAAACTTTTGGCAGATACCTGCTTAATATGGTTTGTTTTTATTAAAAGGTATTGCCTGTTGGTTTGCTGGGTAGTAAGAATATCGTTAAAATAATACTGGCTGTAAGCAATATTTGAAACCGCAGCCAGCAACAATAAAAGGATCAATGATTTCATTCGTAAAGAATTTTGCGCAAAAGTAAAGCGTGCAGGTTACTAACGGTAAAACATATTGTTAAGTATGTATTGCGGCTTTAGATGAGTTGTGTATTTTTAGTAAAATTTTTACTGCGTGTCGCATTTAAAAGAAAGAAAGGAAAGAAATTGCCTTAATTGCAATGCAGAAGTAATGGGCCGCTATTGCCATATTTGTGGCCAGGAAAATATTGTGCCAAAAGAAAGCTTCTGGCATTTAAGTACACATTTTGTATTCGATATTTTACATTACGACGGAAAATTCTGGAGTACTTTAAAATATCTTTTATCAAGGCCGGGTTTTTTATCAAAGGAATACCTGCGTGGTAAAAGGGCCAGTTACCTTCACCCGATAAGAATGTATGTATTTACTTCAGCGGTATTCTTTATTATTTTCTTTTCTTTTGTTATAAAGCCGGGTGATATAAGCCAGCAGATTTCGGAAAAAAACGCGCAGTTGAATAAGCAGGTAGCCGTTTTAAAAGACTCTATTGCGCATACAAAAGATACTTTAAGAATTAAAGAACTGCAAAGGGTTGTTGATTCGTTAAGTGCTTTCGTTACCTTACCTGTTGACAGCAGTAAAAGTAATATTGGTGATTCGCTGCCCAAAAATGGAGATAAAAATTCTGGTGTAGTTATTAAAAAGAGCAATAGCAGCGATGATTTTATACGATTCAATGATACAGATTTACCGGCAACGGTAGCGCAGTATGATTCGATGCAGGCGTTAATGCCCGAAGGCAAAAGAGATGGCTGGTTAAGGCGCATGATGTTGCACCGGGGCATTGCAGTTAATCAAAAATTTCATGGCGATAAGGAAGCTTTTAACGAGCAATTCTTAGAGGCATTCTTTCATTCTGTGCCACAGATGATGTTTGTATCTGTGCCCCTTGTTGC
>JANXWM010000722.1 GCA_025351145.1 Chitinophagaceae bacterium | reverse complement strand
AGTAACGATATCCAATGCAGCTCCGTCAACCGAATAAACAGGAAATAATCTTGCAACAAGATATACTCCGGCTACAACCATTGTTGCGGCATGTATCAAAGCTGATACTGGTGTTGGGCCTTCCATTGCATCGGGTAACCAGATATGCAAAGGGAACATGGCAGATTTACCTGCGCCACCGATGAACACCAACGTTAAGCCCCAGGTGAGTATGGAAACACCAAACAATGATCCTGTTGTTATACTAATGAATTGTGCGGACTGATGATCTGTAAGCCGTTCAATTAAAGTGGTTATATCTAAAGTCTCTGCATGAAATGCGAGTATTAAAATACCAATCAAAAAACCCAGATCTGCAAAGCGTGTTACGATGAATGCTTTCTTTGATGCGGCTACCGCGGAAGGTTTATCAAAGTAATAACCGATGAGCAAATAGGATGAAACGCCGACCAGTTCCCAGAACATATAGATCTGGAAAATATTGGTGGAAAGTACAAGACCTAACATAGAAAAAGTAAAGAGCGAAAGAAATGCATAGTAAGTTGCAAACCGTTCTTCACCTTTCATATAGCCAAGACTGAAGATGTGTACCATCAGTGAGATAAAAGTAACCACCACGATCATCATTACAGAAATGGGATCGAGGATAATGCCCATATCAATGGAAACATTTGGTGAAAACTGCAGCCATGTATATTTCATGGCGATGATGTGCTGATAAAAGCCGTTTACTTTTCCATCAACAAAAAAATATTGGTAAGCTGTGTAGAAAGATAAAATGGTTGAAGCCAGCAACGAACCGGTGCCAAGAATACCTGAAAATGTTTTGAAACGTTTTCTTCCCCATAAACCCAATACCACGAAACATGCCAGTGGCAGCAGCGGTATCAGTGAAACATAAGCGTAGTTGGCCATGTAAGGATTATGTTTGCTTGTTATTGTTCATTTATATTGTGCTGTACAAGAGTGCGACGCAAGGATGTTGATTTGATGATTTGATGATGGGTCAATTTGATAATGTATTACCTATTCACATCACCAAATTACCAAATCATCAAATCCTTCTGCCCGGCTCATAAAACTAATACTTCATTTCTCCCGCATCTTCCACATCAATTGAATTGTGGCTCCTGTATAAATTAATAATGATCGCTATTGCAACGGCAGCTTCGGCTGCGGCAATCGTGACTATAAAAATTGAAAAGAACACGCCATCTAATTTTTCGGGAAATAAATATTTATTGAATGCAACAAAGTTGATGTTGACACTGTTTAAAATAAGCTCGACCGACATGAGCATGGTTATCATATTCCTGCGCGTAAACAGGCCATACATGCCGATGAAAAACAAGGCCGTGCTTACAAAAAGAATATGCGTTAATGGTATATCGTTCATACTGCTTCTGTTTTTTTCATGGCAATGACAATGCAACCAATCATTGCGGCAAGCAATAAAATACTTACTACTTCGAAGGGTAAAATATATCCGTGTTCTGTTGTGCTTAATAACTGCGTGCCGATGTTTGCCATATTTACATCCAGCGCAGTTGTACTTGTTTCTTTAAATTCGTGATGTGAGATCAACTGCCAAACAAATCCAAAACCAAAAATAACGGCAAGTATTGCAAACTCTCTTCGCCATTTTGGGGGCTTTGGCATTTCGCTGCCCGATTTCTGCGTAAGAAAAATCGAAAAGATAATCAGCACTACAATGCCACCAACATATACCACAATTTGTATTGCCGCAATAAACTCCACCTGCAGCCAGAAATATAAACCTGCTATGCCGATCAGTGAAAACAATAACCAGATGGCAGAGCGGAAAATTTTTCTTGATGTAACCGCAAGCATACCGCTGCCGAGAATAAAAGCGGACAGTAAATAAAATATGATTTGCGATGCGGTCATTATTCTACGCCCTCCCTTATTTTAGAACCGGGTTTATTTAATTTCTTTGTAAGCAGGCTACGGTCAAACACACTGTGTTCAAAGGTTTGCGCCATTTTAATGGCATCTGTTGGGCAAGCTTCAATACATAAATTACACATGGTACACAACTCAAGGTGGTATACAAAAGTGTCCAGTGCTTTTTTCTTTTTACCTTCAGGCGATACATCAAATTTTGTAATGATTTTTATCGTTGCATTGGGGCAAGCCAGCTCACATGCAGTGCATCCTGTGCAGGCATGTTCATTATTTTCATCATGAAGCATTACTACTTCGCCGCGAAAACGTTCGGGTAAAGTTTGCTTTACCTCAGGGTATTGCTGCGTAATAATTTCTTTATGATGCGTAAAATAATAGCCCGTCAGTTTCATCCCTTTTAAAAGAGATTTTACTGCACTATAAACTTCTTTTATGTAATCAATTATAAACATACCCCTAACCCCTAAAGGGGGATTTGATTTTAAAAATTATACAATGATTCATTATTCAAAATTTTTTATTAGTTCAATATTTCTTCTTACACCCCTTTAGGGGATGGGGGCTTAAAAATGCCAACCCATAATTGCCACCAATGTCATTAGCAATAAATTGAACATACTTATCGGTAACAAATATTTCCATTCCAAATTTAATAGCTGATCAACACGTAACCTCGGAAAGGTCCACCTGAACCACATGATCAGGAAGATCAAAAAAAATGTTTTTCCAAAGAACCAAACCGAAGAAGGGATATAATCCATGATATGATTAAAACTTTCCCAATGCCCTATATGCAGCGGCATCCATCCACCAAAAAACAAAGTAGCACCAATGGCGCAAACAATAAATATATTAATGTACTCGGCTAAAAAAAACAGTGCAAATTTCATCCCCGAATATTCTGTGTGAAAGCCTGCTGTTAATTCAGATTCAGCTTCTGCCAAATCGAAAGGCGCACGGTTTGTTTCAGCAGTAACTGCAATAATGAAAATCACGAAGGAAATAATGGCAGGAATATGCCCTTTAAATATCCACCATCCATCGGCCTGCGATGCAACAATATCACTGATCTTCAGGCTGCCGGTTAATACAATTATCGAAAGTACCGCCATTCCTGCCGACAATTCGTAGCTTACAATCTGTGCACCACTTCGCATAGCACCCAACAAAGAATATTTATTGTTGCTTGCCCAGCCCGCCATTAAAATTCCAATAACAGAGATGGAAGAAATAGCAGAAATATACAGCACGCCAATATTAATATCCCATATCTGAAACCCTTTGGCAAACGCAATTGGCGCAAGCAGCAGCATGGCCACAATCATGGCTACATAAGGTGCAAGGTTGAACAAAAATTTATCTGCACCATCGGGTGTAAGGCCTTCTTTCATGATTAATTTGATCGTGTCTGCCAGGCTTTGAAACATGCCCTTTGGGCCAACGCGGTTGGGCCCCAAACGTATCTGCATAAAGGCCGCTACCCTTCTTTCCATCAACACGAGTATTAAGCCCAGTGTTGCAAACAAACCAATGGCACATAAACCTACCAGCACAAATTCGAACAGCAATGCCCATGTTGAATTGAATGTGCTGTTGAGCCAGTTTTGTATAGAATTTGTTATGCCTTCGAGACTAAACATATGCCCCATCCCTAAAGGGAGTATTTTTTATTTTATAAATATTTTTTTTGAACCAAGCTTTTATTTCTTTTCTGATCGTCTGTTGCGTCGCACTCTTGTACATTCGGAACTTTGTGCGTCTTTTACCGTAGGGTATTTTTAACCACAGAGTTACACAGAGTAAACTTCACAGAGTCCCACAGAGTTATAACATTAACCGCTTAATCCCATTTTTCATTGAAACAACTTTGAAATTCAATAATAGTCCAACCTTACAATTACTCAACTTAAGATAAGTAAGAACTTGTGCAATATGCACATCGGTAAATGCTTCTGCAACCTTAATTTCTACTACCACCTTTGTTTCAACCAATAAGTCTAATCTGTAACCAATATCTAATTTTACTTCATGATAAACCAACGGCATTGGCTTTTCCTTTTCAACAAAGAGCCCATTTTGTATTAACTCATAATACAAACATTCTTTGTACGATGATTCAAGTAATCCCGGGCCTAATTCTGTATGAACTTTAAATGCTGCTTTTAATATCTGCTCTGTTATCTGATTTTCAATCATAAAAAACTCCTTTACCTCTGTGAAAATAACTCTGTGAAACTCTGTGGTTAAGTCAGCTCAATATTTAATCCAACAGTACAAGAGTGCGACGCAACTAAAGCCTCATTCATATTCTATTGCCCGGCCAATTATTGTATTTGTCTTTCCACACTCCCCAATTCCAAATTACTTTTTCCTTCTCAATTTCTTGCTCCCCTTTTAGGGGATGGGGGCTCTACCTGTCAATATCCGGTATAACCAAATCTAAAGTTCCCATTGTTGCCACCAGATCCCCGATTTTTCCAGCGCGGGCTATATGATCCAGCGCCGACAAATTCGAGAACCCCGGTGAACGGAATTTAATCCTGTACGGCGTGGTACCACCTTCGCTAATAATGTACACACCCAACTCGCCACGTGCCGTTTCTACACGTTGATAAAATTCTCCTTTGGGCAATTTTAAAACAGCTTTTGTCTTGGCCTGAAAATCGCCTTCTGGGATATTATCGATCAGTTGTTCAATGATGCGGATAGACTGTTTCATTTCTCTTATGCGCACCATATAACGTGCAAAAGAATCGCCTGCTGTTTCCAGTATTTCGTCAAACTCAAGCGTGTTATAAATTTCATACGGATAGAGTTTACGTATATCGCAATTTACGCCGCTGCCTCTTGCAGCCGGGCCCGTGCAACCATAGGAAATGGCATCTTCTTTTGAGAGAACTCCCACGCCTTTCATGCGGCCCTGAAAAATGACATTGCCTGTAACCAGTTCATCATACTCATCAACCTTTGATTTAAAAAGCTGGATGAAACTCTTTACCCTTTTTTGAAAATTGGGATGTATGTCTGCCATCACGCCACCGGGTACTATATAATTCATGGTAAGCCTGGCGCCGCTGGTTTCTTCCATAATATCATTGATGGTTTCTCTTTCGCGAAAGGCATAAAAGAAAGGTGTAAACGCACCAAGATCCATCGCCATAGCTCCCCACCATAATTCGTGCGAAGCAATCCGGGTTAACTCATCTACCAAAATTCTTATCACCTGCGCCCTTGAGGGGATTTCGATTTGCAACCCTTTTTCAACACACAAAGCGCAGCAATGATTATTGATATGTGCCGAGAGGTAATCCATGCGGCTGGTAACATAGATAAACTGCCGGTACGTAAGGCTTTCGCACATTTTTTCTATGGAACGGTGAATGTAACCAAGATGCGGTTCAACTTTTTTAATTGTTTCGCCATTTAAGGTAATCAGCAAATGCAGCACACCATGAGTGGCAGGATGCTGCGGTCCCATATTAATTACCAAATCGCCTTCTGCTGTTGTGCCAATTTCTTCAAACATATAGCCTGATCCCTAAATGGGGCAATTACGTTATTGTATAGATTTTATTTCCAGCTTTAAACACTAATTGTTCTACAACTTTATCATGTTAATCGGATCTTCGAAATCTTTTCTCATTGGGTTTTTACCTTCCCATCCGTCGGGCAATATCAATAACCTTAAATCAGGATGATTGATAAAATTAACGCCAAACATTTCATACACCTCCCGTTCGTGAAATTCTGCTGTTCGCCATATATCAGACACCGTTTCTATCTCAGGGTTATCTCTGTTCAGTTTTGATTTTATAACAATGTTGTGCCTGTACTTTGTAGAAGTTAAATGATACACCATCGTCAGGTGCGTTTTCCAGTCTACGCAAGTTAGGCAGAATAGAAAATCGAAGACATGATTCTCGTCATTGCGCAATTTTTTTGCAAGTATGGGCCAATCTTGTGGTTCAATATTTATATTAAGCCACTCACCGCTTTCATCAAATGTTGCAGATGAAAGCCATTCGGCAATCGTTATTTTTAATTCTTCGTTCAGCATAGTTATTCCTTGCCTGTTTTTATCTGCTCTCTTGTAAGTCCGCTTTTAATTTTTTCCTGTAAAGAGATCAATGCATGCAATAATGCCTCGGGCCTTGGTGGGCAGCCGGCAATGTAAACATCAACAGGTATTACATGATCGGCACCTTTTACTACAGAGTAGGTATTATAAAAAAAGGGGCCACCGCTGATGGCGCATGCGCCCATCGCAATCACATATTTTGGATCGGCCATTTGGTCGTACAATCTTTTTAAAACAGGTGCCATTTTATTTACAATAGTTCCTGCTATAATGATAACATCCGCCTGCCTTGGTGTAGCCCTCGCTACTTCAAAACCAAAACGGGAGAAATCATATTTTGAAGAAGCGACTGCCATCATTTCTATGCCGCAACAGCTTGTGGCAAAAGTGAGCGGCCACAAAGAATTCGAACGTGCCCAGTTAATGATATCATCTAATTTACTCAACACAACACCACCACCAGGCGTTTCATGTATTTGACCCGGAAACTCAACCGCCTGCTGGATATTTTCTTTTACATCCATTTCAATGCTCCTTTTTTATGTGCGTATAAAAATCCCATAAAAAGTATGAAAATAAATACAAGAATTTCTACAAAGGCAGGCATGCCAATTTGCTTAACCACCACTGCCCAGGGATATAAAAAAATCAACTCTACATCGAAGATGAGGAAGATAAGTGCAAAGAGGTAGTAACCAACATTGAACTGGTTCCAGGGAGTACCATCAGTTGGAATGCCACACTCATACGCCTGGCCTTTTTGAGGGTTCTTTGTACCTTTCACAAAAATTTTAGCTATCGCAATACCGCCTGCTGAAAAAGCTACGGCGGCAAGAATGAGAACGATTAAATAAGAAGCACCCATTAGAATAAATTTCAGCTACAATATAGCAAGTAAATTTCTAAGAGAAATAAAATTTACTAACATGATGTGTGTTTTTTATAATTGAAATTCACATGTTAACTTTTATAACAAATTACTTCTTATCAAATAAAAGTTCACTTGATTAGAGCCAACAAAAAAGCCCTCATTCCTGAGAGCTTAAATGCATTGTGTTTTTCACGGATATTAGAATTGTTTGTCAGGATATTGGTAATGCAAATATGAAATGTAAAATGTACACTTAAAACAACAATTCATCATTTAAGTATCCGCATGAGACGCAGAAGCATTAAATGGTTATTAAAACATTTAAATACAATTAAAGAAACTGGCTCAACGTTACACCACGGTTGTCAGTAACATTTACTAACCCGGCTTTAGTACTGAAGTGATCTTCTCTTGCGTCGCACTCTTGTACGTTCAGATCATAATGCATCTTCGGTTTTTAGCACTCACTTTTAAACTTTGTGCTGGCAGCCCAAAGCTCATAGTTGTTTTTCTGTACAAGAGTGCGACGCAAGGAACGCTTCATAGTAATTCTTTAGCCGGGTTAATAATTTGCTTTGAAAAAAGTACAATTACGGTTTGTGGTGATGTTTATGCTTGTCGTTTTTTTTATCATCAATATCAAGCACAAGTTTTTCAGAACCTCCTTCGCCACGCAATTCAAGATCGGTGAACAATCCCTGGTCGCTGAGATCGAGCGGATGAGAATTTTTCCAGTCGTGATGCGCAATTTTCTGCAGCCTTTCTACAATATCTGTATCGTTTACCTGTATAGCCAGTTCCCTGCGGTCATCGAAGCTGCCGGGAGCCAGGTTAATAGAACCAACGATTGCACGGCAGCCATCGGCAAGCAGCATTTTACCATGCAGTTTAAGGTGCTGGAGCTTATGAATTTTAATGCCCACATCGTCCATAATGCGTAAGCCGCCAACACCTTCAACCAGCTTTTCTTTTTTAAGCGTATGCGGCGGCCTAACCATTACATGAACCTTTACACCACGGGCCGCTGCGCGAATAATGCGTTCAATAATCACCAGATCCTGGAACCGTTCGTTCTGCACAAAAAGTGTATGTTTTGCCTCATCAATAAAGTGGGCAATGCGTTCCCTGCCATTGTAGCTGCACCAGATAAGATGGGCATTTTCGCCGGGCTCAAATAACTTGCGGTGCCAGTCTGCTTCAAAGCATAAAATTACCTCATCCACTTCATGTTTGTGGGCGGTTATAATTGCGTAGTCCCTTGTTTCGGTAAGGTTTTTTGTTTCCCAGTTAAGCGATTTTATAAAGGCAATGTTATCATCTACCACCATGGATTTTTCGTGGGTAAGCCCGAATAAAGGGTTACTGTCTTTCACTTCTATGCCTGCATCTTCGAGTATTTTACGGGTATCTTCATTTTCTTCTTCGCCATTGCGGCGTGCAGGATTCAGCATTACCTTAACCTTTACCCCACGGTGTTTTGCCTGTATAACTGCATTGATTAAACCTGGATCAGAAAATAAAAACATTTTTATCCTGAGCGATTTTTTTGCCGCATCAATAGCATTAATGATTACGGTTACTGTGTCATCGGGAAAAACTATGACAGACCTGTGAGACATGCTTTTTATTTTTTTTGTAAATTAAGTTTTGGCTTCTTAAATAGCCCAGTTAATGATGGAAGTACTAAAGTCGTGCGTACTCTCCGGGCCTGATTGAATATGGTAAAGTTCAGCATAAATTTCTCCCCTTGCCAACAGTTCTTCGTGGCTCCCTTCTTCCACAATACAACCATGATTCAATACGAATATTTTATCCGCATCGCGGATGGTACTAAGCCTGTGCGCAATAGTGATTACTGTTCTTCCTTCCATCAATTTTTGCAGTGCTTCCATTACTATTTTTTCAGATTCTGTATCGAGTGCAGAAGTTGGTTCATCAAGTATAAGAATGGGGGAATTGCGTACAACTGCCCTCGCTATACCAATACGCTGCCGCTGCCCGCCCGAAAGTGTGAGGCCCCTCTCTCCTATCAATGTATCGTAACCATTAGGCATTTTCGAAATGAATTCATGTGCGTTTGCCAGTTTTGCTGCCTCAATAATTTCTTCCCCTGATGCCTCTGGCCTTCCATACGCAATGTTCTCCTGTACGGTACCATAAAAAAGTACCGTATCCTGTAATACAAATCCTATTTCTTTTCGCAGGCCACCAAGATTATAATCCGATATATCCTTGCCATCAATTAATATACGACCACAGGTGGGGTCGTAAAACCGTGGAATTAAACTGGCCACGGTTGATTTACCACTGCCGGTAGTGCCGCAAATACCAATACGCTGGCCGGACTTAATTGTAAGGCTAAGATCGTTTAGTACAGGCGAACAGGGATCGTATGCAAAAGCCACGTGATCAAAAACAATTTCTCCTTTAAGCTTGCCGGGATCACATGCATTTGGCTTTTGAGGGATAATGGTATCCGTATCAAGAATTGCCTGTATGCGTTCCAGCGCAACAGTCGCCTGCGCAATAGTATTGGTTAATTTTGCAAGGTCTTGTACCGGGTTAAAAAACTTGCTCAAATAAGAAAGGAATACTGTTAAAGCACCAACGGTCATAATATTTGTGAGAACAAGATCTGCACCGCGCCAAAGCACCAGTGCAGTGCAAAGTGAAACTGTAACAGTAACAACGGGCACCAGTAAAGACTTTAAACGCCTTGCCTTTAGTGCTGCGTCAATTGTTTCGAGGCTAACTTTTTTAAGCTTGTCTTCTTCAAATTCCTGACGGCCAAATGCATTTACTGCCCTCATAGATTCAAGCCCCTGTTGCAGTACGGCTACCATATTGCTCTGGTCTTTTCTTACTTCATGTGTAGCTTTTTTAACAGCTTTTTTAAACCGTGCAACAAACAGTAACAGGAAAGGAGTTACCCCAACAGCTATCAGCGCAAAATCCCAGTTAAGGTAAAACATCAGCACAAGCATGCCCACTATTGTGCATGCATCAATAAGGATGCTGAGCAGTGCAGAGGATGCAAAGTCCTGTATCGTAGAAACATCCGATGTTATAGTGCTAAGCAGTTTTCCAATCTGGTGACAATCATAATAAGCAAGGGATAATCGTTGAAAATGATGGTACATGCGCTTCCTCAGATCATTGGCAACATACTGCGCCACACTCTCTGTAAAATAACTTTCAATATATCCTGCAACAGAACCAATACCGGCTATTAATACTACACAAATCGCCGCAATACCTGCGAGTTCAATACCGCTTTGCGAAGCAGTAATCGTTTTCATCCACGAAAGCCAGCCGGGCAATTCTTTATTGCTTATTACATTGTCAATAATAATTTTTAAAGGCCATGGTGCGGCAAGGCTCATAACAGTCTCTACAATCATTGCAATAAAAACAATGAGCAGCCATTTGCTGTATGGGCGCACAAGTGAAAGCACGAGCACTGCCAGCGTTTTGGATGGTTTAGCAGAACCTAAATCCAAATCTGTAAAGCCCTTTTTATTTGAAAAAAAATTTACCATGTATGCCAGGTCTTTTCAAAGGGTAAAAGTAAACGCTGCCTAAATAAGCTTTCACTGCTTTTTATCCTTATCATTTCTTTGTTTTAGGGAAGTTAAAAACCCATAAAATTGATGGGTTGAAGATAAGAATTAATGTACAAATACCCGATGCCGGAAACTATTACAGCAGAATTTTTACTGCTTCTCTGCAATATTGCTGATGATCTGTTGTAAATAAATATTTTTTTGACCAGACTATTGTGCTGATCTCAACGTCCCTTGCGTCGCACTCTTGTACGTTCGGTAATGCTGCTCAGCATTGTGCAGGCGTTTCAATTAAGAGTAAAAGCTTCCGGTGCATTACTGGATCTTAAAGTAAAATTTTAGCTATTTAGCATGCAGCAAAAATATGCAGGGGCGTTTATGAATATCTGGCGCTGTTTGCTTTTTCCAGTCTTTAATGCTTTTTGTTTTAATGCTTTCTGAGGGTGCCGTTAAATCAACGGCAATGCAAAATTTTGTTTCTGCATTACATGTAGTAAGTACATCACTGATCACCTGGTTGTTTCTGTATGGTGTTTCTATAAATAGCTGCGTGCAGTTTCTTTTGGCTGAATCTGTTTCTAAATCTTTTATTGATTTCTTTCTTGCTGCTGCATCAATAGGCAGGTAACCAATAAACTGAAAACTTTGTCCGTTCATGCCGCTGGCAATTAAGGCAAGCAGTATTGAACTTGGCCCAACCAATGGATGCACTGTTGCATTTATTTGCTGTGCAGCTTCTATTAATATTTGTCCCGGGTCTGCAATGCCCGGGCATCCGGCTTCGCTGATGATGCCGATATTTTTTCCTTCTTTTAATCGCTGGATGAATATAGCTTTTACTGCATCTTCAGCTTTATGAATGGCATACCACTCGTAATTATCAATCACCATTTCTTTCCATATTTTTTTAAAGAAACGGCG
>JANXWM010000720.1 GCA_025351145.1 Chitinophagaceae bacterium | reverse complement strand
TACCCAAAAGAAAATATTTACCCCGCTGGATTTAAAGGCGTACCAGGAAAAGCAAAGAACTGCCAAAATAGCTTTCTATGAACGTAAACTCATTGAACTAAAAGCTGCCGCTGCTTAGGAGTTGTATAGAAGCGTAGATTTATAAAGATGACACAAATAAAAAAGAGCCCTTAAAGGGGCTCTTTTAAAACAGTTATATCAGTTAATTACCATCTTTTATTATCTGATCTGCCACCACCACCGCGGTTGTAAGAACCACCACCACCGCCGGCTCCTCTGTCTGTTTTTTCCCTTGCAACAGAAACTGACATTGCACGGCCACCAACTTCTTTGTTGTTGAGGGCTTCCATAGCTTCTTTACCATTCTCATCAGAAGGCATTTCTACAAATCCAAAACCGCGTGACCTGTTAGTTTCCCTGTCCATAATAATTTTGGCAGAGGATACGTCACCATATTTAGCAAACATGGCTCTTAAGTCTTCTTCAGTTGTGTGAAAACTTAAATTCGAAACATAAATGTTCATAAAATCAATAATTAAAATAATAAATAAAATACCATTGAATTAAGTATAAAGCAGAGTAAAGAAGATTTAAAAGTTACCGGTTAAGAGAGTAAAAATTTGCATCAGTCCTATACTGTGTGCTTACACAGCTTAATATCATTGGTGAAGATATGGTTTAAATAATATACAGGGGAATTAATTATTTATGGGGAAATTATTGTGCTAATAAATGCGGATTGTATTTTTTGCTCAATATTGATCTGAACGTACAAGAGTGCGACGCAACTAAAGCCTTATATTGTTCCAATTGCCCGGTCAATAAATATTATCTAAATAAAAAAACCCTGCTTATTTAGCAGGGTTTTTTTATTTAACTTGTAAGGGTTACCTATTTTTTTATGGTATCTTTTTGTCCTGCTGTATTAGAATCGTTACCTATAACGCCTTGTTCGGAAACAGCTGGTTTTGTTGTTGCAAACGCTTTTTCAATTTGATCTAACTGTTGAAGTAATGAAGCTGCAGTTCTTTTTTCGTAATCCATATTATCTGCTTTATCGCCTGTAAGGGCTTCGTAATAACGCATTTGCTGCTGCAGGTCTTTCTTTACAGATGCGAGCACTTTAGCTGCGAGCTGGGGATCATCGGCACGGTAACATGCTTCAAGGAAGCCCATGGATGTTTTATTGTAATCGTTGTAACGCGACACCATTCCGTAAGGGAAATTTTCCTGCAATACCATTTTATCTGAACGCTCCAGCACTTTTCTTGCATCTTCCTTTCTGCCTTTGAAAATAAGATCGAAAGAAAGTTCAATGTCAGCTTTCCTTATGTCGTTCAAATGCCTGCGGTTTTCTTCATCGAAATAGACACCCGTAAGATTTGCATTTCCATAACCCCATTTCTTTGGGTCCATTACCAGCTTATACATCCAGTCTGTATTAACCTGTGAATTTTCTACCGGGACTAACCTGTAGGACATTCCATCGCGGCGTAAAAAATTACCAAACCCAATATCACCATAATTCATAGTAAAATAAATAGGCCTTTTCCATTTATTGGCTGCTACAATGTTGAGTATTGCGAGATCATTTTTCATGATCACGCTCTTGTTTGCTGGCAGCTCGAAACGCATTTCGCTTATTACACTGTCGGTTGCATTTACTGTACCGTTTGACCTTACTAAATTGAGATCAACTGGAACTGAAACTTTGTGAACAGGGAAAGTGTTTAAAATATCTCCGCTTCTGTCAACCACTTTCGAAGGATCATCACTGCCCGCATAATTTTTCATCATGTCATAGAGATCGTAGTACCTGTTATCGGGAAATTGGGCCTGTGGCTGGTACATAATATAATCTCTTTTACGCCCTTCAATTTGTTCAGGGGTCCATATTACATCTATGGCATCACTTTTATTTACTTTGTACCTCAATTGATTTATATACCAGTCAATACCAAGTAAGCTTGTGTTGATTACCCTTATATCAGGCCTTATGCCTTCAACTTCCTGTGCATACCACAATGGATAAGTATCATTGTCGCCAAAGGTGAAGAGTATGGCATTGGGAGCGCAGCTTTCTAAATAATCCCGGGCCATATCACGCGGCAATTCTTTCTTGCTCCTGTCATGGTCGTCCCATTCCTGGTCACCCATTAAAACCGGAACACATAATGCCAGGGCAAAAGCGCCATATGTAATAGTTGTTGGATTCTTTAATAATTTCAGCAGGAAAGGAATGCCAATACCAACCGCAGCGAGTATTGCAAAAAAACCAAGGCCAACAGTGAGACCTGCCGGTCCGCCGTAACCTGAAATGAGAATAGAAAACATAAAGATAAAGGCAACTACTGCGCCGCCCGTGAGAATATCTTTTATAAGTTTTTTATTCCATGTTGAGGCAAGCTCTACAAAATAAGGAACCGCCAAACCAATCCATACTGCAAATGCATAAAAAGATCCTACATAGGCATAATCACGTTCACGTGGCTGCTGACCGGCCTGGTTAAGGTATATTACAATGGCAAATCCTGTAAAGAAGAACAGGAGCATATTTACCAGTGCATCATCACCCCTTTTTTTGAAATGGTACAATAAACCTATTAAACCAAGCACAAAAGGCAGCATGAATAAAACATTATGCGCTTTATTGTTTTTTAAACTGTCGGGCATCATAGATTGATCGCCGTAAAGGGCATTATCAATGATAGGGATTCCGGTTATCCAGTTACCATCTCTTACATTGCCGGCAAAAATGCCTTGTACATCATCCTGCTTGCCACTAAAATTCCACATGAAATAGCGGATATACATAAAGTAAGTCTGATAACTTATAAAGAACTTAATATTATCGCCAAATGTGGGCTCCCTCTCATACTTGCCATCCTGTGTTTTACCTATGCCCATGAAAACCGCGTAATAGTCAGCATGCCCCTGGTCGTTACTGGCATCCCACATACGGGGGAAAACCATTTTATCCTGTGGCGCATAAACATATTTAATGTCTTTGCCGTTATCTATGTATTTATCTTTTCCCTTTTGATATTTTGTTGCACCTTCTTTATAATCAACCGGGTCTGCTGTAAATTTTTGACCGTAAAGAATAGGAAAGTCACCATACTGATCACGGCCAAGATAACCAACAAGGCTCTGCGGGTTATCAACATTGTACATGTCTACGGATGGATCTGCATTACTGCGGATCATCGTAGTTAAATAGGTACTGTACCCAATCAGCGTAAAAGCAATACACCATAATGCAAGCTGCAGATAAGGCCAGCTTTTCTTTGCGGCAAACCTTAAACCGAACCACAAACCCACTGCAACTAAAACAAAAAAGAAAATAAATCCCGAAAAGAAAGGGAAGCCAAGTGTATTTACAAAGAATATATCAAATTGCCCGGCACCTTTAATCGAATATTGAATAATGCCAATTTGCACAATACCCACAAGAATAAAACTAAAAACCATGAACATATAAGCCCCTCCAAATAATTCCTTCTTCTCCTTACTTATACGTTCTGCCAGGTAAAGAAAAGCAATGCCAAGTATAGTGCCCAGTATAATTAAACCTGACATGGTGCCGTCCATAGGAACACCCCTGTCTGGATTGGCTTCGGCATTTGCCCCCATAAGTGCCAGTAAAAAACCAAGGATGCCACCAATAACTACAAACCACATAAAATATTTGCGTATCAGCGTATAATTGAAAGAATCCCTTCTTCTAAAATAATAGGCCATCACTATTGCAGGTATGCACAACAAACACAATAGATGCACACCAATAGAAAGACCAATCATGAAGAAAATAAAGATGATCCATTTATCAGCACCCGGTTCGTCTGCCTGACTATCCCATTTCATTATAGCCCAAAATACAATGGCAGTAAAGAAAGAACTCATTGCATAAACCTCACCTTCAACAGCACTGTACCAGAAAGAATCACTAAATGTATATGCAAGAGCACCAACAATACCCGCACCCATAATACTCCATAGCTGCGAAGAGGTGATAGCCTTTGTTGCATCAGTACAAACTATTTTACGGGCAAAATGTGTAATTGTCCAGAATAAAAATAAGATAGAGAAACCGCTGGCGAGGGCGCTCATTACGTTAACTGCTTTTGCTGCAGTTAAAGGATCGTCGCCAAACAAAACAATAAAAATCCTGCCCAGCAAAACAAAAAGCGGGGCACCGGGCGGGTGTGGCACCTGTACTTTAAAACAGCTGCTCACAAATTCACCGCAATCCCAGAAACTGCCGCCAGCTTCACTGGTCATTATATAAACCGTGCAGGCAAACAAACACACCATCCATCCTGTAATGATGTTGACTTTTTTAAAATTCATACCGGTTTTGGTTTTTTTGAAAGAGTGGCAAACCTATTGTAAAAAAAGTAAAATCGAAAATTGAAGATTATTTTTAAGAATAGAATAAGAAATAAGTTTCGTACAACCGTAAGGGCAACTTAAAAACAAGGCAAATATTATTGACCAAACTAAGGTTTTTATGGCATCGCCTCTTGCGTCGCACTCTTGTACGTTCCATTTTTAAATGTACATTTTACAGCCGGTTCCTTATAGTTCAAGGTTCAGTAAATGAAAAAAATATTTCTTAAGCTTTTTATAATCAACTTTTATTAGTGTCAATTTCACTTTTATTTAGCTTTATACGGTCATCAGAAACAACCCTCTTTTATGTTGCCTCAATATTTGCTTACAGCCAATGTTTCCAGCATTGTTTACGATTTATTAAAAGTGGAGATTGTTCAATCATCACTTTTTAATAACAAGTTTGAATATAAAATATGCTGCCCCAACGAAAAGATCGTCCGCAAAGGCAGTTTTACCGGGCCAAACGTTCAGTTAAGGTTAAGCTTAATGCAGGAAGGTAAATATTCGTTCCATTTATTTTTGAACGGAGAGATGATTCAATATTCCGGCTTCGAAAAAATTTCAGCTCTTGCTTACAACTGATGATTTGCAATATAAATTCCTAATCAGTATCCTTCTTTTCAATCTTCGCTTTGCTCCATAGAATATCCGGCTGTACAAGAGTGCGACGCAAGTAAAGCTTGATGTTGCTTCAAAAGCCCGGTACATAATTTCCGTTTATAGAAAGCAGCCTGCACTATTTTTGCATTAGAAAACAGAACTTGCATGCCAGTAACTCAAGGTTCAAAAAATAATTTATGGCTGGAATATTAGACCTCGTAGGCAATACGCCAATGGTGGAGTTAAAGCATGTAACCACTAATAAAGATGTAACGGTTTACGCGAAATTAGAAGGGAACAACCCGGGCGGCAGCGTTAAAGACCGTGCTGCTTATGGAATGATTAAAGGTGCATTTGACCGTGGCGAATTAAAACCCGGCATTAAATTAATTGAAGCTACCAGTGGAAATACAGGAATAGCACTTGCCATGATTGCCAGCCTTTTTAATACCGAAATTGAACTGGTAATGCCCGAAGACGCAACAAGGGAAAGGGTTTTAACTATGCAGGCTTTTGGTGCCAAAGTAATACTTACCCCAAAAAAAGACTCAATGGAAGGCGCTATTGATTATGCCCGCAGCCAGGTTTCTAAGGGAGGTTATTTAATGCTTAACCAGTTCGATAACCCTGATAATGCAGCCATGCACTACAAAACTACCGGCCCCGAAATATGGAGAGATACGGCAGGTACGGTTACTCATTTTGTTTCTGCTATGGGTACAACGGGCACCATTATGGGCGTATCGAAATACCTTAAAGAGCAAAATCCTGCGATACAAATTGCCGGTTGCCAGCCCAGTGATGGCTCGCATATACCCGGTATCCGGAAATGGCCAGAAGCTTACCTGCCGAAAATTTTTAACCGCGAAAGCATAGACCGTATAATAGAAGTTGAGGAAAAGGATGCCCGGATAATGGCTAAACGGCTTGCTTTGGAGGAAGCTGTATTCAGTGGAATGAGCAGTGGTGGGGCTGTCTATGCAGCGATTGAGTTGTCGAAGGAATTAATGGCTGGCGTTATTGTGTGTATTATCTGCGATCGTGGCGACAGGTACTTATCTTCTGATCTTTTTGATTAAATAAACTATGTTTGATTGATTTGACTATCAATATAAAATTGGCTTTGCTTACTCTTAACCAATAATTTTGTCTTTAAATTACTTGCATGAAAAAGGGATTGATTATTATAGGATTTGTAATTGTAGGTGTATGTGTATATTTCCTGTTCTTCAATAACAGTGATGAAAAGAAAGGGGAAGAGGCACCCAAAATGCAGGCCCTTATTCAGGGTAAGAACAGTGAGGCGTTTAATAAGCCATTTAATGTAATGCTTGACGGGTACTTTGCACTTCAGGCTGCTTTGGTAAACTGGGATACAGCAGGTGTGGATTCTGCTGCAAATACACTTGTAAGTTTAAGTGGGAAAGTGCCTTATGATGAGCTTAAGGCTGATACAACTATTATTGCTACAGCAAGAAGCTTCTCAGAAAGTGTGTCGGCGGAAGCACTTGGTATAGTTGGTGAACCTGCAATTGAGGGTAAGCGCAGGTCTTTTTATACACTTAGTGAAAACCTTTATAACCTTTTGAGAACGGTACAGTATGATCAGCAAGTTATTTATCATGATAAATGCCCTATGGCTTTTAATGATTCAGAAGAAGCTTACTGGTTATCAAATTCAAAGGAGATTGTGAATCCGTATCTGGGCAAAAAACATCCGAGGTATGCCGGGGGTATGGTTGGTTGTGGTTCTGTGGAGGACTCGATTGATTACAGAAATAAATAATCTATTTTCTTTTGGGTGAGTGAAGCGCATAAAATATATAAAGCGAACTTGCCTTATTTATTTTTATTCGATCTTTAAGGGGACAAACAACTTTTATATTTAATCAAAACTTAGTTATCGGCTTTTTTTTGAATTGAAGAAATAATTAGATTTGTATTGAAAATTTGTAAGTTTAATAATCAATATTTCAAATACCGTTTAAAGTCTCATTTATTATTACAAGATTTGTTTTCATGAACAGAACTTGTTGCGACTCATGTAGAATAGGCTATCTAAAATCATGAATATTTATGTTGCAATTCGAAAAATAGGGTATAAATAAATTAAGTTGTTGATTAGTAATCTTGATGTTCTTTAAAAACTTTAAAACGTATTTTTATTTTTTATGAATTTTATCTAAGGAATTACTCTTTTTTCGAAAAGAAAACAATATTTTTTTATGATGTTAAGAAAATCTTAACCATACTTAAAATCTACTATCTTTGAAAAATATCCTTTAAAAGCCAAAATAAATCTTCAAATCTATGGAAGTAAACCTTTTACACAAAAAACCGGGGGTCCACGAATCCCTTTTGCATATTCATTTGGAAACGACTTATCCTGAAAAAAAAAGGATAATAGAAGAGTCGCTTGAGCAAAAAAATATTCAAATATTATTAAAGAGGTCATTTGATATTTTTGTTTCTGCCTGTTTGATTTTGTTTCTTTCCCCAATATTAATCACCGTTGCTATTTTGGTAAAACTCAGTTCACGTGGGCCTGTTCTTTATTCAAATGAGCGTGTTGGTTACCGCGGTGTACATTTTCGATGCTTTAAATTCAGATCAATGGTATCGGATCAAAGTGTAAAAAAAGCAGACTATGAAGTAGCTCTTGCCGGACAGGAAAAAGGAATTCTTCACAAAGTGAAAAATGACAGCCGGATTACCTGGATAGGAAAGATTATCCGTAAAACAAGTATTGATGAATTGCCTCAGTTATTTAATGTACTTACCGGCGATATGAGTTTAATTGGGCCACGGCCGCTTGTTCCTTTTATGCTAAAACATTTACCGGAATTTAGAGAAGTAAGGTGTTTGGTACGTCCAGGAATTACAGGGCTATGGCAGATTCGTGATCGTGTAAACAATACAAGCGCAGAGTTTATGATAGCACATGATACTGAATACATAGAAAATTACAGCTTGATGATGGATTTTAAAATACTTATTAAAACCCCACTCGTTGTTGTCGCAGGTGATGGGGCTTACTAATTTCATTCGGGTATAAATTTTTAATATTTTTTATTTTCACGCTTGCCCCAAAGGACAGGCGTGTTTATTTTGGATAAACTCTATTATTAACACAATATGATTAAAGCTGATTTTGTAATTGTTGGCTCTGGACTTACCGGAAGTACCATTGCGAGGATTTTAACTGATCATGGGCAGGATGTAGTTATTCTTGACAGAAAGGATCATATTGCTGGAAATGTTTTTGATTATAAGCATGAAAGTGGTGCAATGATCCATAAATATGGGCCGCATTATTTTCGCTGCGGATCTGAGAAGATTTGGAATTTTGTTAACCGGTTCTCCGAATTTTATAACTGGAGCTCTGTTCTTATGTCGAAAGTAAATGGAGAATATCTTAACTGGCCTGTAAAGGAATCTTATATAGAACAGATTGCCGGTAAAGACTGGAACCTTTTTCAGGGTGAACCAAAGAATTTTGAAGAAGCTTGCCTTGCAAAAATGCCCCGGCAATTATACGAACTCTTTATAAAGGGCTATACTGAAAAACAATGGGGTGTAAAATGCACTGAGCTTGATAAAGAACTTGCAACCCGCATTACTATCAACAAATCAAATGTAAATACCCTAACACCCAATCATAAATGGAATGCGCTTCCGCGTAATGGTTATACAGAAATGGTGAGTAACATGATTAGCGATATAAAAGTTGAATTAGGATTTGATTATCTTGAAAACCGCGAAGAAGTTATTGCAAATAAACTGCTTATTTTTACGGGTCCTGTGGATGAATTTTTTGGCCATAAATATGGTAAATTAAAATACCGTGGACAAAAAAGAAAAGTAGAACATCTTCCTGATACAGAAGAATACCAGCCATACATTCAGGTAAATTATAATAGTGCTGATGATCCCAGGATACGCACCATTGAATGGAAACACCTGATGCACGAAGACGATAAGAAGAACGTAAAAGGCACTCTGCTTACACATGAAACACCGTTTACACCCGAGAGTCCTCACCAATATGAATATCCTTTTCCTGATAAAATCAACAAATCATTGTATGAGCAGTACAAACAGGAAGCAGAGTCGCTTCAAAATGTATTGATCTGTGGACGTTTAGGAGAATACAGGTATTATGATATGGATCAGGCAATTGGGCGGGCCATGAATTTTGCCTCTGATATTCTTGAAAAAAATGGGATCACAACAACGAATCAAACCGAAACAATAGTTTAAAAACATAGGCCCCTGTTTTTTTACATTTTCTAATAAAAAAAGCCATCAGATCATTAATCTGATGGCTTTTTTCGTTTTTAATACTATTCCTGCCCACCCTGTAAAAGACCTTCATATTTTGCAGCATTTGCTGAAAAAATTTGCTTTTGCTGGTCGTTTAAAAGTGCCGTCAACTGACTGGTCATTTGCTGGCGTGCAGCCTGTATTTGTCCTTTATCCCCACCTGCGGATTTAATTGCTTTTCGCTGTTCCTTAAATGCACTGAAGGCCTGGGAAACCTTGCTTGCCTGGCTGGCATCAAGATTAAGGTCAGCGGTTAAACTTTGCAATAATTCCGCCATTTTGCCTCCTTGTGCGCCACCGCCCCCAAAAAATTTTTGAAAAAATCCCATGTGATTAAATTTAAGTTGATTAATAATTTTAAATGTAAATGCTTTTAATAAAAATAAACAATTACAATCATCATTAAATTATTATTTCAACTCCTTACTATCCATCTTATAATCAATAACTACTTTGGCGTTTTTTGTTTCATCCGAAGATATAAAAAGTTCATAACGTTTGCCCCCGGTTGTTATTATCATTAAGGCTGTATTGGGGGCAATGGCACCGAGGTTATTTGCTACCATTACAAATTCGTGATGAGCGTTAATGAGGTCGGCTTTTATGTTCAGTGTTACTGGTTTTCCTGTTAACCCTTTTTTATAGGCAATCACTTCATTGTTATCATAAACAGTAATAGTATCACCATCTATTTCTCCGTTGTCATAAAGTTGTATAAGAATATCTGGCGAATTGGTAACAATGGTTTTTACAAGCGGATTATCTCTTTGTTTTATTACATCCGGAACAGGCACTATTTTTTTAGTAATTTCTTTTTGCCCCGGTGGTTCAACCGGAGGTATAACAGGCTTCGATTTTGCAATAGTATCCTTTCCCTTAACCGGCAAAGATTTTTTATCAGGATTATTTTTTGTAATCGTATTGCCGTTGTTTTTTTGCGGCGTTACCGGGTTAGTCTTTTTTGCAACTGGCGGGGTTATGGTTTTTTTAGGTTGCAAAACCTTATTACTTTTTATTTGTGTTATCAAATCATTTATCTGTGCAGTATCACCGGCTCTTAATATACCCTGGTAATCCGGAACTTTAGTTTTTAAAATCGATTGTGTTTTAGGGCCTGCAATTCCATCAGGAGTAACACCTAATGCGGTTTGTAAAACTTTTATTTTCTCCTTATATTTTACATCTGAAACAGGTTGCTTTACAATTTTTGGTACTGCTTCTTTTTGCGGTACATCTTTCTTCTCTTTCTTAATTAAAAAATCTTCCTTCTCAAAATCAGATTCCTTAACCCGTTCCAGGTAAACATACCCTGAGCCGCAATCGCCCTTTGTTTTTTCAACAATGCTTATAAAAGACCCTTCCAGAATTTCTGTTTTATCATCTTTGCTGTAATCAAGGTAACAGGTCATCAGGCATGGCTGGCTTTGATCAGCAATTTTAAGTTCTACCAGTTTTAATTCTTTAAGGGTAAGGCTTTTATTCTTGGCATCGTAAATGCCCTGCAGCGTTGCTTTTCCGTAAAATGAAGTAGAGTGGTATGAGTATGTTACGCCCTCAATACCCTTCTGGTTTGCATTGTTTCCCAGTTGGTTTATCTGCACCTCGTATTTGTACTGCTGTTTAAAAATGCCATAGCCCGAATTAAAATAACCCCGCCAAATGCCCGTAATATCCTGTGCATTTGCCAGTGTACCTGTTAAGATAAATAAGGCGGTTAATAATCTCAGCTTCATGTTACAAATCTATCCTTGCAATATAACAATTAGCTATAAAGAAGCGTTAAGGTTTTTCTATTCAGCAGCCTTAATGATAAACGGAAGACCCCTTTTTTAATAATTATTTTTAGCCCGGCATTTGTTTTTCATGGCATCGTCTCTTGCGTCGCACTCTTGTACTTTTCTATCAGTACTGAGCTTTCAACAGCCATGCAACCTTTATTATTTTTCTTCTTTCTTTCTAAAAATTTAGTGTGCCAATCATTTGCTACTTTTGCCACCCGGAAATAAATTTTTCTGTTATAATTGTTCCCTGCCGGTAACTGCTTCCATCTTCGCTTCGGTAAAAGATGATGCATGATTCGAAAGTACAAGAGTGCGACGCAAGGAACGATTCCACAGAGAACCAAGCCGGTAACATAATATAAACTTAAGGATACGAAACAGTATGATCAATGTAACATTTCCCGATGGCGCAGTAAGGCAATACGAACAGGGCGTTACTGCATTGGATATTGCAAAATCTATCAGTGAAGGTTTGGCGCGTAAGGTTTTAGGCGCAACTATAAACGGCGAAGTTTGGGATGCAACGCGGCCTATAACAAAAGATGCATCGCTGCAACTGCTTACATGGACGGATAAAGACGGTAAAGCTATGTTCTGGCATTCTTCTGCACACTTGCTTGCTGAAGCTGTGGAGAGTATGTTTCCCGGTGTAAAGTTTTGGGTAGGCCCTGCTTTGGAAAACAGTTTTTATTACGACATGGATCTTGGCGACAGAAAACTAAGTGAAGAAGACCTTGCTGCATTGGAGAAAAAAATGGCAGAGCTTGCCAAACAAAATAACGCATATAAAAGGCAGGAGATTTCAAAAGCAGATGCAATAAATTATTTTACTGAAAAGAATGATGAGTATAAATTAGACCTGCTTCAAAATCTTGAAGATGGCAACATCACCTTTTATTCGCAGGGTAATTTTACTGACTTATGCCGTGGCCCACACATTCCAAATACAGGTTTAATAAAAGCAATCAAGCTTACCAATATTGCAGGCGCTTACTGGAAAGGAGATGAAAAAAATAAACAGCTTACACGTATTTATGGGGTTACTTTTCCTAACCAGAAAGAATTGGATGAGCACCTGCTGATGCTGGAAGAAGCAAAGAAAAGAGATCACCGAAAACTTGGTAAAGAGCTTGGTATTTATACAATGGATGATGATGTAGGCCCGGGATTGATCTTGTGGATGCCAAACGGAACAGTGATTATTGAAGAGCTGGAAAAACTTGCAAAAGAAACTGAAGAAGAAGCAGGCTATAAGCGTGTGGTAACGCCACATATCGCTAAAGAAAGCATGTATATAACAAGCGGTCATTTGCCTTATTATGCTGACAGTATGTACCCGCCCATGGAGATGGACGGAGAGAAGTATTATCTCAAATCAATGAACTGTCCGCACCATCATAAAATTTTTGCTGCAGAACCCAAAAGCTACCGCGACCTGCCTTACCGTGTTGCTGAATACGGAACCGTTTATCGTTATGAACAAAGCGGCGAATTATTTGGTCTTATGCGTGTACGTTGCCTGCACATGAACGATGCCCATATCTATTGCAGCAAAGATCAATTTAACAGCGAGTTCAGGGCAGTGAATGAGATGTACCTGAAATATTTTAAAATTTTTGGAATAGAGAAATATGTAATGCGGCTTTCGCTGCATTCACCTGATAAGCTTGGTATTAAATATGTAAATGAACCGGAGCTTTGGAAAGAAACAGAGGAGATGGTTCGTAATGTACTTAAAGAATCAAATATTCCTTATGTGGAAGTGCAGGATGAAGCTGCTTTCTATGGTCCCAAAATCGATGTACAGATTTATAGTGTTATAGGAAGGGAATTTACACTTGCTACCAACCAGGTTGATTTTTCGCAGGGCCGCAGCTTTAAACTGCAATACACCACGCAGGACAATACTACCGAAATACCATTAATTATTCACCGCGCACCGTTGGGCACACACGAAAGGTTTATCGGGTTTTTACTTGAACAATATGCAGGTAAATTGCCTGTATGGTTATCCCCGCTGCAGGTAAAAATTTTACCAATCAGCGATAAGTTTATGGATTATGCCAACGAGGTAAAAAGCAAGTTGCGCAAGGCTGGCGTAAGAACAGAGATTGACGACCGCGGCGAAAAGATCGGCAAAAAAATACGTGAAGCAGAACTTAGCCGTGTGCCTTATATGCTGGTACTTGGCGAAAAAGAAATGAACGAAGGCAAGCTTTCTGTACGCCGCCAGGGCAAAGGAGATTTGGGCCCACAACCCGCCGAAGAATTTATCAGCATGATTGTTGATGAAATAAAAAACCGTAAATCAGAATAAAACAAAACATTCTTTATCTTTATCACAAATAATTATTCAACAAACAACAGTTAATGGCTTTACCGTACAGAGGAGGGGGACGATTTAACCCCCGTTTTAACAGGCAACCAGAACCTGAACACCGCATCAACGACAGAATAAGGGTACCGCAGGTACGCTTAGTGGGCGACAATGTAACCATTGGCGTTTACCCCACAGACGAAGCAAGAAAAATAGCCCGTGAACAAGAGCTTGACCTTGTGGAAATTTCACCCAATGCCGATCCGCCCGTTTGCAAAGTAATAGACTATAAAAAATTCCTTTACGAGAAAAAGCGTAAGGAAAAAGACATGAAGGCCAATGCCAAGCAGAGTGAGGTAAAAGAGATACGCTTTACGCCCGGCACCGACGACCATGATTTTAATTTTAAAGCCAAACACGCAGAAGGTTTTCTTAAAGACGGCAATAAGGTAAAAGCTTATGTGCAGTTCAAGGGAAGGGCTATCATGTTTAAAGAAAGGGGCGAACTTGTACTGCTTAAATTTGCAGAGCGTCTTGCAGAATTCGGTCAGCCCGAATCGCTGCCAAAATTAGAAGGCAAGCGTATGCAGTTAATGCTTACACCAAAAGGCGCCAAGAAAAAAGTAAAAGAACAATCAGGGGAATAACAAGAGCAGTTAGTTATAAATTTAAAGCTAAGGGAAGCCTTGGCTTTTTTTATTTTGTGCCAGGCTTTGTCCCGAGCCTTCGGGATTTCATGGCATCGCTTCTTGCGTCGCACTCTTGTACTGTTGGATTATGAATGAGCTTTTACCGAAGTCTCCCAGCAACCGGGGCGTTGCGTCACGTAGCAAAACAACTCAAAGCGGTTTTGTTGATTTTCAAATAGTTAGTACCGAGTTGTATAGAAGCGTAGATTGAAGTGAAATTTATTGTTATAAAAAAGTAGATTTGCAGTAAATCAAATGATCATGGAAACAATAAAAATACGCCAGAAACTGCACCAGTTCATTGATACAATAGAAGAGAAAAAAGCACAGGCAATCTACACACTTTTTGAAGATGAAATAGAACAGGATGAGTTGGAATATACAGATGAATTTAAAGCAGAACTTGACAGGCGCTATGACTATTATAAAAATGGTGGCAGCATGATAAGTGCAGAAGATGCAGACAGGCAGATCAATGAAGTATTACAACAGCGCATTAGCAAATGACTTACGCTTACATCTTTGAGCCGCTTGCTTTATCTGAATACAAGGATGCTGTTTTATGGTATAAAGTACGCAGTGAAAAAGCCGCAACAAACTTTGTACTGTCAGTTAATGAAAGAATAGCAGC
Organism: Chitinophagaceae bacterium; assembly: GCA_025351145.1. Taxonomy (GTDB): domain Bacteria; phylum Bacteroidota; class Bacteroidia; order Chitinophagales; family Chitinophagaceae; genus Limnovirga. The sequence goes on along the minus strand of JANXWM010000720.1, from coordinate 745 downwards.
AATCTGTTCAAACCCTTTACGCTACCGCAACACATACAAATACTTCAGGGAAACATCTTTAAAAAAATACCCTTATTGCATTGTTTATTTCGTTGACGAAGCCAAAGAAACAATCATAATCTCATCACTATATCACCACAAAAGAAGCCAGAAGAAGAAGTACAGAAAATAGGGATAGAAGTTTTTACTGATTAGAATAAAGCTTTCGTATAGCTTCTAATTTTTCAAAAGCAATAAAATATTCAAACGAACGCTTATCAAATTCAGTTCTGTTTTTCTCAATGATGGGTTCATCACTTCTTATTATAAAAGAATATTTTTTATTGATGCTTGTAATAGTATCACTTCTTTGTTTCTTTTGAATTTCTACAGGCTTCTTTGTTAATCCCATTGCTTTATTCAAATCATCAATACTTGTGGTTTTACCCTTAGCCGAATTGTCAATCAATAACAATAAAAGTTGCAATTCCTTTTCATCAAATAATTGCGGATGGTTAGTGCCGTTATTTTCTTTTGTTTCTTCTGGCAAAGCATTTCTATCTTCCGGTAAAGTATCATTTAAAATTATTAGTTGTTTCTTATTAACAGAAATAATAAAATACTTCTTGAAAATATAAATGGCGATTACAATAAGCAGAAGAATCCCTGCTACAATAAACGGCAAGTAATAATTCAAAGCAAAAATGTTTTCATCATTACTATACACCGCTTCACCAGTTGGTTTAAAATCTGAATAATGAAATTG
>JANXWM010000718.1 GCA_025351145.1 Chitinophagaceae bacterium | reverse complement strand
TACCCAAAAGAAAATATTTACCCCGCTGGATTTAAAGGCGTACCAGGAAAAGCAAAGAACTGCCAAAATAGCTTTCTATGAACGTAAACTCATTGAACTAAAAGCTGCCGCTGCTTAGGAGTTGTATAGAAGCGTAGATTTTAACCGCGGAGATGGAGAGACGCAAAGAGAATACAACTGCTGTGTGGCTTTGCGCCTCTGCGGTTATTGTATTTTGTTCAGTCATATTCCGAACGTACAAGAGTGCGACGCAAGGAACGATCCACAAAGATCTCATGCCCGGTTAATAAATTTCTTTTATAAATTCTTTGCCATGCCGGGTAATTTTTTAATGGTGAAATACATGAGGCTTAGCAGTGCTGCGAATAAAATGGTGAACTCCCAGAACTGCCGGTGCTGCCAGGGTTGTATAAAATGGCTGATGGTTACATGAATAATGCCGACGGGGTTTGTAAAAATATCCCAACTGTTGAAACGTAAAAACCTGCCGAGATAAATACCATAACTGCACAGTATAAGTAATACAACGGTTAAGGGCATGCGCCATTTTATTTTTATGTGGTGGCTGAGAAACCGCTCTGCCTGCATAAGCGATACAAAGCATAATGCAAGCCCGTTCCATGCACCGCTTGTTACAATTAAAAGGTCGGCCCAGTAAGGTACAGGCGGCCTTTGCTGAAAATGAAAAAGATCGGTTACCAGGTATGGCGCATTGGGGAAAAACAACAGCCAGCATGCCAGAATAATCCCTGGTCTTATGCCAAATTTTTTATACTTTTTAAGCTGCCTGCTGAAGAATAACGGAACAGTTGCGAGGAATAAATTCCAGGGATAAAATAAATAAACTTCTTCGTGTGTAATAATATAGCGAACACTTACAAGTACTAATGTAAATGCGGTAGAGAGCAGGATCATTTTTTCAAGTTCGCTTAATTTCTTTATCATAATAGCTGGATAATTTTTGGAATGAAAATAATGCACGCAATTACTGCGCTTATAATGGATGCCCAAAGCACAGCGCCTGCACTTATATCTTTTATTATTTTAATTACCGGGTGAAAATCTTTGTGTACAACATCGCATAATTTTTCAATGGCAGCGTTAATCATTTCAAGCGACATTACTATTGCAATGCAAAGCAATACAGCAAACCATTCGGTTAATGAGATGCTTAATGCAAATGAAAGAACGATAACAGCAATGGTTGCTGCAAGGTGAATTTTTCCATTGCGGTCGTGCAGGAGAAAAATCCACAATCCGCTAAAAGCATTGCTGAAAGATTGAAATAAATTTTGTTGTTTATTCATAACCGTATGTTTGTTTCGCTAAGTTCTGTTACCATAAATATTGATTTTATTTTTTATTAAGCAATAGCAGGGAATGGAGAAATAGTTGTACCTGCTTTATTTCCATTGCGCACTTTTGAAAGAACTGATTCCAGCAAGGGCAGCATTTTATTTAGCCCCTGCGTTTTGATCATGAAGTTCCAGAGTGGTTCAAATTTTTTCCAGCCGCCTGCATAGGTAAAATGTTTAACAGCATGTTTCATGTTATCGTGCTGCATACTTGCTTTTAAAATATTGCTCCATGAATAAAAAGATTCGTAAGCCCAATCATACCCTTTCTTTAATTCATCGGCAGATAAGCTTCTTGTTTGATACACTACATTTCTTGTATCGTATAAATCCCAGTTGCGGTGCAGTATGCGGCCATCTGCTTCCATCTGCTGAAACAGTTTTGTACCGGGGTAAGGAGTAAGCACATGAAACGTGCAGGTGGTTAATCCATTTTTTACTGCCCAGTCAACGGTGCGTTTAAAAACATCTTTACCATCATCATCAAGGCCGAATACAAAACTGCCATTAATCATGATACCCAATGAATGTAAACGCTTGATGGCTTCCTCATAATCCCTTCCAATATTTTGGCGTTTATTGCTTTGTACAAGGTTGCCGTTTGTGAGTGTTTCAAAACCCACAAACACGCTGCGCATACCGGCTTCTGCCGCTTTTTCAATTAAGTCTCCGCGAAGAATGGCATCAATGGTAGAAGCTCCCTGGAACACCCTGTTCATGCTTTTCATGCCTTCAAAAAGATCAGTTGAAAACCGCTGGTTGCCGAGCAAATGATCATCAAGAAAATATAAATGCCTGCCCGGTAACCTGTCTATTTCGCTCAATGCGGCATCAACCCGTTGCGTATAAAAACTTTTACCGCCTTCAAAAAAAGCATCCTTATAACAGAAGCTGCAATGATGCGGACAACCTCTTGAAACAACAATAGAGTTTGGAACAAGGTATAAATTACGTTTAATTAAATCCCTGCGCACAGATGGAATATTTTCAATCGTTCTCTCCTGCGATATATACATTTTTTCTGCGCATCCATTACGGTAATCTTTTAAAAAACGGGGCCAGCATTCTTCGCCGGGGCCCAGGAAAATAGTATCTGCATGCACTTTTGCTTCATGCGGTAACGATGTTACATGCAGGCCGCCCAAACAAACATAACTTCCCTTTGCACGGTATTCATCTGCAAGTTTATAAGCACGAAAAGCATTGGTAATGTAAACCTGTATCACAACAATATCAGGCACATCATCTGTGTACAATTCTTCTACATGCTCATCCTGTAAATCAATCTCATCACCTTCATAGCAGTAAGCTGCAAGCGTGGCAAGCCCAAGCGGCGGAAAAAGAGAATATTTTATTGGCCGCCAGTATGGGCTTTTCGCTTCAGTTAAAGCCGGCAGAATCATTTTTATTTTCATATAAAGAATTGAATATTATTTGTGAACCTAACTGCAGATTTATTATGGATCGTTCCTTGCGTCGCACTCTTGTACAGCACATCTTTATTGATCTTTTAACAGCCCTGCACCCGGAATAATCTTCGCTCGCTGTTGAAAGCTGAATCATATTCAAACTGTACAAGTGTGCGACGCAACGGAAGCCTTATCTATATTCTGTAGCCCGGTTCAAAAAAAGAAAAACTATAAATACTGTTGAGTAACTACCTGTTATTTTTATTTGCTATCCACCACTGAAAAATAAAATGTAATGCGAGTACACCCATGCATGCTACCCATGCAATAAAAACCATTGTACTGCGATTGTTTTCCCTTACTTCAACTTCCTGCAACGAGCGGCCCACTGCAACATAAGCCACCGGCGAAGATTGAACGGCATCAATTACAAGTGCCTGCCTTATGGCCGCATTTGGTTGCCAGGTAATATCGTGCTCGCCGGTTGCTTTAGCTTCAGCAAAAAGCCCATGCGGTAGTTGCGGCAGTTTGCCATCGATAAAACCTGTGGAGTTTAACGGGTTGCCTTCTGCATCGTACATGGCAACAAATACAGCAAGGCTTTTTGCAAGGTCGATGGTATCTGCGGGTAAAAGTTTGTTGACAGATTTACCTTCTTTTAAGAAAGTGCTGATATCCCTTGCAAGCTGCAGTTGAGGATCATTGGCACCCATGCGGTGCGCCTGCTGCACGGTGGCATATATTGTAAGCATAATGCCGGTAATAATAACTGCGGCGGCAAAGTGTGTGAGCAAAGATGAATGTTTCATGTTTACTTTTTTTTGATGAAAAATGACTGCAATTGCTTAACCGCTAAAATAACAAGCAGCTCAGCAGCATATAATAGATGAATGAGTTTCATACAGTTTCCGGTGCTGTATTTTGGAATGATGGATTATACCAGTTTATCTTTCTGCTTACATACATTACAAGAGCCAGCACAGCGAATAAACCAATGCTGCCAACAAGCAGGGCGGTATCTTCAAGCCTTGTTAAAATAAAAATAAACCCATACAAACTGCCAAGGATACAGGCAAAAACACCTGCGGTTTTCCAGCTTTCAAAATGACCTTTTGCATACAGTGCAATTAGCAAGACCGTGGCAGAAGCAGCGATGAGATAAG
>JANXWM010000705.1 GCA_025351145.1 Chitinophagaceae bacterium | reverse complement strand
GCAACAATTACTTTGGTATAAAATCTATTCGAAAACCAGCCATACATTACTACAGATGCAAAAAGAAAAATCTGCAGAAGTGCTGCGGGGTTGGCCAGCACTATTGCCAGGCCAAATACCGTTATTACAGCCAAAAATGAACAAAAGAAATTAACTATAAAACTTAATATCCTGTAAATGATCATGTATTTTATTTGAAACTTTTAAACTCCGCAAAAAATACGGGAGAACTGCACTTTGATTGCTCAATAGTATTGTTGCCGTACAAGAGTGCGACGCAAGGGACGATGCCATAAAAAACTTATGCCGGGTCCATAAAATTTGAATTGCCGCATAAATTATTATATATTGTTACATGCCTATTCCGTAATAATCAAAACCTTTCTCTTTCATTTCTTCGGCGTTGTAAATGTTGCGGCCATCAAAAATAACACGGCCCTTCATATTGGTTTTAATCTGTTCCCAATCGGGTAACCTAAACTCTGACCATTCTGTTACAAGCAGTAATGCATCTGCATCTTTTGCAGCAGCAATGCCATCATCGCACAGGATTACTTCTTTGCTTAGCATGTGTTTAGCCTCGCTCATAGAAACGGGATCATAAGCTTTTACTGTAGCGCCGCCCTGTAGTAATGCATCAATAATAATGAGTGCGGGGGCTTCCCGCATATCATCTGTATTTGGTTTAAATGCAAGGCCCCAAACAGCAAAAGTTTTTCCACTTATATCGTTACCAAAATGGTTGTGTATTTTAGTAACGATCACTTTTTTCTGGTCATTGTTTACATCATCCACCGCACTCAATATGCGCAGTTTGTAGTTATTCTGGTCGCCGGTTTTAATGAGCGCTTTTACATCTTTAGGGAAGCAGGAACCGCCATAGCCAATACCGGGATAAATAAATTTTGTTCCTATGCGTGCATCGCTGCCAATGCCTTTGCGCACTTCGTTTACGTTTGCCCCCAGCAGTTCGCAGAGGTTGGCAATATCGTTCATGAAAGATATTTTGGTGGCAAGCATGGCATTGGCCGCATACTTGGTCATTTCGGCGGAAGGAACATCCATAAACAATATAGGATGGCCGTTGAGCACAAATGGATCGTACAGGGTTCGCAGCAAAGTTTTTGCCCGTTCGGTTTCTACGCCAATAACAATGCGGTCTGGTTTAAGAAAATCATCAATGGCCGCACCTTCTTTAAGGAATTCCGGGTTGGACGCTACATCAAAATCAATATGCGCATTGCGTGCTTTTAATGCTTTTGAAACAGCATCTTTTACTTTAGCTGCGGTGCCAACTGGCACGGTACTTTTTGTAACCACCACAAGGTAGCCGTTCATGTATTTACCAACTGTATCTGCCACCTGGATTACATATTGAAGATCGGCGCTGCCATCTTCACCAGGAGGTGTGCCCACCGCAATAAACACTACCTGTGCGCCTGCAATAGATTCTGCAAGATTGGTGCTGAAATGCAGACGACCTTTTTTAAAATTACGTTCTACAAGGTCTTCGAGGCCCGGCTCGTAAATGGGCAAAATGCCTTTCTGAAGGTTTTCTATTTTCTGCACATTAACATCCACACATATTACCTCAATACCTACTTCTGATAAACAGGCACCTGTAACAAGGCCAACATACCCGGTACCAATTACAACTATTTTCATGATAATGAATTATTTAAAGTGAATTCGGCGGTTATAAGTTTTCAGGAATTTTCCAATGAGAAAGATTTACATCAAGTAGTTTTTCAAGCTCTGTAATTTCATCTTTAAAATATTGGTACGCGAATGTACGGTCTTCCGGGGTTAATTTTTTCTTGCTGCCTTCAACATACATGGTATCGAGCACTTTTTTCTTAATGCTTTTGGGCATTAAGTTGGCGAGTATTTTAGAAAACTTTTTATTCTTGCCAAGTATAGGCTCAAGGAATTTGAATTTCGATTTTTTATACGTGTTCTTTTGTTCTGTATTTTTTATCTGGTAATTGGGATCAACACCAAGAAAAGTAAATACTTCTTTCATGGTGCCATGCACATCTTTCTGCAGGTTATCAATAAATATTACTTTTATCTGCGAAAGCGGGAATTGCTTTAAATAATGCCTAAGGTTATTGGCATAAAGGCTGCCTTCAAGGTAAGTGCGGGTGCCGGTTTCTTCCAGGCGGTCATCACGCAGCATATCTTCGGCCCAAATTTTTCCTTCTTCTTCTGTTTCGAATTTCATCGTTTGTCGCTGCTTGAAATTTTCTTCCAGGGCTTCGCGAAAGGAAAGATGTTCCGTGCCATTATTTACACGCATGCTCCAGCCGCTGAATGTTCTTTCTACCGGGTTGCGTAAACAGAAAATGATCTTCATTTCTGGATTATATTCCTTAATACGCTTTGCTACAAACGGCAGCAGGAAATATGTTGGTGTTGCTTCGCCCACCATTTTCTGGTTGGTAACACCGGAGAAATAAGTATTAAGATAATAGTCTTTACCCTTATCGTAATACACACTAAAAAACCTTGTTTGCTTAACAGGGGAAGTAAAAATTTCAGGGTGCTGTTTAAGGTAAAAATTGAGCGAGGTTGAAGCACCTTTTGGCGGGCCACCAATCAAGAAATTAGGAATAATTCTGTCCATGTGTATTAAAGATATTGAGTGTAATTATTTTCTTTTACCAGTTGTTCAATTTCCTGGTAGTTGCTTACTTCTTCACGCCAGTCTTTGCCCGCAAGTTTATTCAATACCGGCTGCAAAGTAATGGGGCTTACCTGTAAAAAATTAAAAACTTTGTGCATCATTTCATTCCATTGGCCAAAATCTTCGTAATACAAAACTATGCGCGGCATGCCTTCTGTGTAATCCAGTAACTGCTGGTTTACTTTTTCAAGAAAATGCATGTGCTTTAAAAGTTTTGCCGGCGCTACACGAAACTTAGTATTGTCAACAACCGTACCAGCCACATGAGGCACACGGGTTTCGTCTTTGCGCAATCGGGATAAACCGGTTTTAAAAACATTTTTTCTAATAAGTACAATTACTTTGGTTTCACTCGCTTTAAGATAATTCCATACATAAGGCATGGTACGTGTATGCGATATCATCAGTTTAAAACCTCTTGAATTTTCATTTGATTCTGCAGCATTGTAAAATTTTTTTATATGCGGGATAGCCCTAAAACGCAGGTTAGGATAATTGATTATTTTATCAATCTTCCTGAGCGTTTTATTTTTTTCCGAAAGTGCCCAGGAAGGAAAATGCCATTCGGGATGATGTATATCATTGATCTCATGAAACAGTTCACCTGCGCAAAATATTTCGGGGTGCTCGTCTAATGTGCGGGTTAAAACAGTAGAGCCGCTGCGTTGTGTGGTGAATATAATAAATCGTGTCATAAGATTTTGATAGCTTCTTTAATTGTTACTTCTAAAAGCAAATGTATGATACCGGCTTTTGTTTTTCATGGCATCTTCGTTGCGTCGCAATCCGTTCATCAGGTGTGCATGAATTGAACTTTTACCGAAGCAAAGATTGAAGCGGAACAGTCAAGATGCTGAGAAATATTTGTTGCCGACGTTTCGCTGGCAACCCGCTTTAAATTTTTTTTTACCGCTACACTTGATAAACCTGCTGCACATTGCTCATATATATTCTTCAGTACAAGAGTGCGACGCAAGTGAAGCTTCATTAAAGATTCTTAAGCCTGGTTCAAAAATATTTACACCGCATTTGTCTTTTCTGTTGCAAACCATTTCGCTGAAAAATTTGTTCCAAGCAATGCATCTAATTCTTTTGCATCTTCTATAAACAAAGGCTTCAACTGTTGCTTTATTTGTTGTACTGTTTCTTTACTTTCTTCTTCCTGCGCTGGTTGGGCTGCTTTCTTTTTACCTGTGTTTAATTCAAACAATTTACGCTTCAGCATTTTTCTTTTACCCACAGGAAATACGGGATCAATTAAATGATCTACTACCCACTTTCTAAACTTGCTTTGTTTCCTGATAATTGTTTCCTGCATCAACTGGCTTTTAACTGAACCCGTTACATTTTTTGGGGTAAGATCGGGTTTAAAGGTTGCATCAATTTCAAGAAACGAAAACAACTTCTGCAACATCGAAGATGCATTTTTTGCAAGGTCGTCATAATCAAGCACGAGTAATTGTTCTCTGCTAAAATGTGAAAGGCAATTCTTTATTTGCTTTGCATAAAAACCATGCTCTATGTAAGTAAAATCGCTATTGTCTTTCGAGAATTCAAACGCTGTATTTATTACGGGTTTATAAACCAATGCCTGCTGCATTGGCCTTGTTTCGCGCAGCATTTTTTTAAAATAGCTGTAAGATGAAATTGCCCTGTCGGCCGGGTTGCGTAATATAACAATAAGCTTTGCTTTTGGTGCATACTCAGCAAGCTTTTGCAACATGGATGGATAGAAAATATAGTTAACTGCAGACTGTAAAACAACCGGCTGGTTCTTGTACGCAGCAGGTTCTTTTTTTAAGCGTTGGTGCATTTCTGCATCAGATTTGAAACGTGCAAAAAGATGCACATCTTTTAAAGACTCGTAGCAATATATCTGCGGATGTTGCGCCAGCCAGTCATCCAGCGTAGTAGTGCCCGCTTTTTGAATGCCGATGATAAATGTATTTGGAAAAACAGCGTTACTCATTTGTTGCAATTTTGAAAAATCTGCATGATAAAAATTCTATTTTACTTTTTTAATAATTTAACCTTCTAAATAATTTATAACCTATAAACAGCCATATAAAATGAGAGCTGTTATTTATATTTTATTAAGTACGCCGCCGGTAGTGTACGCAAGCTGATCATTTTTAAACTGCTCTTTCCAGCCCTCATCATACTGTATGGGTTTTTTTGAAAACCTGCCCGGTGTGCCACCAATGGTATGATCTTCCACCAGTTCCATAAACTGTGGCGTTGGGAATGGCTTCATATTAAATGCCTGGAATATTTTCTGCAGTTCTTCATGTGTATTTTTTGCAAGGTCTTCATACTCCATGTATAAAATATCTGCAGGATCGATCATGGTTGAAACAGTATAGCAAAGCCTGCGGTAATAAAAAATATCCAGCACCAGTTTAAGCAGCGATTTTTCTTTCTTCTTATTCTCACTTTTCCACTTTCGTTTTGATGTGGCAATGGCCCTTATATCCCGTTTGAGCCAGATAATTTTTACATTAAAATCTTTTTTGTTTTTATAAATAGCTAAAGCCTGCAAAGGATTTTTTGACGAGTCTATAATAAATTTTTTGCCAGATTTTTCTGAGACGGTTTTATACAATTCATTAAGTGTGGCTATCACTTTTTTATTAGCTTCTCTGCTGCATATTTTTGAAAATTTTTCTTTAAATAGAAAAGGAAACAATGCATTAAGTGCAAGCGCTTTCGATTTAAAGTTCCAGTTAATGCTGGTAAAAAAATTCTCTTTATCTGCTTCAAATATTTTTGCAATAATGGGCGACCAAAATTCACATTCAGTGAATGGTTTGCCGCAGGCGCAGTTGTAGTTCCAGCGGGCACCGGGACCATATTTTAAAAGATGGCCTTTAAGCATAGCCAGCTCGCCAACAGAAAAACATTCATCTGATTTTGACAGGATATTTTCGAGCAGGGTAGAGCCTGAACGGTTATCTGACATGATATAAATTACATCGGGCATAATTCTCTGTTGTGTTTATAAATCAGTTTGATGTTTGTTGCTCAGTTATAGTCCGAACGTACAAGAGTGCGACGCAACGAAAGCTTCATAGCAGCAATGCTGCCCGGCACAAAAAAGCCTTTCTATTTTTCAAAATATAGCTTGCTGTATTTCTCTGCGCAGCTCTTTATGCTGAACTCATTTTCGTATAAAGCTTTACCATTTGCTTTTAATTCTTCCAGCATTGAAACGTTGGTTTTAAGATAATTTCTTAATGCCGCAAGATAACTATGCGAATCGGTACCAGTTGATAAAAAACCAATGTTCGTTTTCACGGTATCAAGCAATCCACCAACAGGCGTACAAACGGGCACAGCACCTGCACTTAATGCTTCGAGTAAACTAATGGGCATGCCTTCGTAAAGCGACGGCATTAAAAACGCATCGGCATTTAACAGGTAATCGCCCACATTATTTACTTTGCCAATAAAGTGAACATTTGATGGTTTATCTTTTATAAGATCCTCATAAAACTGTTGCTCTTCCGGCAGGTGTCCACCAACAATTAATGCAATGGCATTTACATTTTCCTTTTCAAATATTTTAAATGCATCAAGTATTACGCGCTGATTTTTAACATCGTAAATGCGGCCCACATTAACCATTACTTTTGTGTAGGCATCCTTTTTAAAACTGTTGACCTGATCAACAACTGATTGAAATTTGACCGTTGGCTTAACCGGCGCAGATCCATTGTATATAAGCGTTGTAGCCGATGGTCCATATTCAGCCAATGCACCTTTTAATACTTCTTCTGATATACTTACAGGATGAATAATGCCTTTGCTGAAAAAATATTTATACATCAGTCTTCCATGCCATGGCGCATCTTTTGTAACCAAAGAATGAAAGGTATGTATCTTACGCATGTGCACATCTCTCATTTTTAAAAAGGCCCATGTTGCATAATAACCTGCATGCAAATGTGTGTTAACCACATTAGGTTTTATCTCTTCTAAAAGCTTGTGCACTTTTACAAAAATCTTAGTATCAAAACCTTTCTTTTTACCAAGCGTTATAAACTTTACACGCTTATCAATAAGGTCAACCGACATGTGGTTGGGCGTATGATCGTAAAGCGATACCAATGTAATTTCGTAACCGGGATTGTTAGCCAGTTCGTTGCAAAGCTGTATGCAAAAAACCTGTGCACCACCCCAGCCCAAAGCCGGCAACATGTGAACTATTTTAACCATATTGGCTTATTGATGTTTTAAAGTTTGCCCTGAAAAATTATTAACCCGGCTGCGAAACAATGATTGAACTTTTCTTGCGTCGCACTCTTGTACAGCATAACATTATTGAACAATTGCGCACGGTAAAAATACTTCTGTTACATTCTTCTTTTATACCTCGCATCAATTACACTTAATCCATCGCTGTGAGAAAGTGTATGTACAGCCGTAACTTTTTTATTCCATTTAGGGTAAAGTGCATCCACCCTTTTTTCACTGTATTCTTTCTCGTTCAATACCAGTACCTCATTAATGTTGGTTGCATAGCCATACGTACAGCTACAGTCCTGCGATGGCCTGTATAACTTTCCGTTATGCGTAAACAACCGGCCTGCGGGCCTTGCGGCCCGGACATCTGAGATTACAGGGTTCTGCGGATGTGGTTGCCAGTTAGCGGTTTGCAGTGTATCAGCAGAAAATAAAAAAAGCTCATCCCATGCAGAAGCGCCTTTGTTTTCTTTAATGTTTACAAACATCCAGTATTTGCCATCCTGAAAATGAATGGTTGTATCTACAGCTTCAATGTTTTCCATCAGGTTCATCCGGAACTCCCACTCATACGGAAACGATTTGCATTTATACAGTTCAATGGTTTTGTTGGCGATGCTTTCTGGAACCATAAATATGTCTTCACCAACATTAAACACAAAAGGATAAGATAAATGATAAGGCTTTTCAAGAATGATTTTAGGCTGAGATATTTTCCCGGATTCATCAAGTTCAACAACACTTAAATGCGCCTTCCCGGTTTTGTAAACAAACTCTTCAAAAAAAATAAAATGCCTTCCATCTGCGGTTGTAAAATCGCAGGGGTCGGCCCAGAATTTATCCTTAGGCGGCATCAGTTCTTTATAGTTAAAATTAGAAAAAGGGAATTCATTTTTGCCGTGAAAACTGTACAGCAATATCCATTGTTCTTCATGGAATAATTTCCACAGTTTTCTTTTTGCAAATTTGTAATAACGTTTAAATAAATAAGCAATGAATTTGGAGTTGCCCGGTGTTTTGTATAATTCCTTATTATTTTGTATTGAAGCCGTAAGATTATTGTTCTTTACATTAAGAAAAAAAATATCCGCATTTTCGTAAAGTTTTTTCAGTTGCCTTGGTACAAACGAAACAGCCTTCCAGCAGGCAAGGTTTATATTCTTATTTATTGCAACATTCGTGGACGAATAAGAGTTGCATAAGATATCAGTTTCTCCATTCTCCTTTAATATTTTAAGAGAAATGCCCGTGCTGCATTTGCCTTCAATTGCTTCCCAAACGCCAGCCGGTACACCTTTCGCCAATGTATAATCTCCAATTTGATAAGCCCATAAACCATACTTTGCAACGTTTAAAATACCTCCGCCAAATTTGCCGGTTCCAAGTTTTAAAATCACATCCGGTTGGTGCGAAGCGATAAGCGCTATATCTTTTTCTTCAAAATGATCCAACCCTTCTTTTGAAAAAGATTCAACTTCAAGCACTGCAGCATTGCCAATAATATCAGTAATGTTTTTGCGCAGAAACGCATCAGGCCTTGTTTTTACGATCTTGCTTTCTAATTTTCTGTATAAGGAATAAGCAAGGTTATTAAAACCTTTGCTTTCACCGGTATTGGATAGTTCATTTTTTATAATCAGTGATATGGTTGCATACTCACTTTCATTAACCCTTTTAAGCATTTCATATATCCAGGCAGGCAAAATAAAATTATCAATCAGTAGCCCAATCTTAATTCTTTGTCCCGGCATACGCTGTTTTTATTAG
>JANXWM010000643.1 GCA_025351145.1 Chitinophagaceae bacterium | reverse complement strand
AAAGCAAAGAACTGCCAAAATAGCTTTCTATGAACGTAAACTCATTGAACTAAAGGCTGCCGCTGCTTAGGAGTTGTATAGAAGCGAAGATTAACAACAGGATTCACAATAGTGCACAGCGGCCAAATCAGCATATCCTTTTAATGCACGCAAGATTTCGTATCTTCACCAGAATCAAATACCAGTTTCAAACTTCTGTTTCACTTTAGAAACAGGTATAAAAAATAAATCTTAGAAAATATATGAGCAAATCGCAGGAAACATTTAATAAAAAAGAGAACGAAAAGAAAAGACAAAAAAAGAAAAAGGATAAAGAAGAGAAAAAAGAAGAACGGAAAGCCAATGCCAAAAAAGGTATGAGCCTTGAGGATATGATGGCCTATGTAGATGAAAATGGAAACATTGTACCAAATCCGCCAGACCCGCGAAAAAGGAAAACAATTAATACAGAAGATATACAGATCGGTGTGTCTAAGCAGGAAGATTTGCCCCAGGCCGATGTAGTAAGAAAGGGAATAGTTACCTTTTTCAACGAATCTAAAGGTTACGGCTTCATCAAAGATCAGCAATCGCAGGAAAGTATTTTTGTGCACATCAACGGGCTGGTAAACCGTATAAAAGAAAACGACAAAGTAACTTTCGAAACCGAAATGGGACCAAAGGGGCCAAGCGCCGTATCGGTTACCCTGATTATTCCTGAGAAATAATGATTCAGCGTTTTGACAAGGATAATTTTTACAGGCTTTGTAATAAGCTTGCAGAGAAAGACAGTCATCTACGTTTCGTTATTAAAACCCATGGCTATCCACCCTTTTGGAGCCGCACCCCATCATTCGCTACATTGGTCAATATCATTTTAGAACAGCAGGTTTCGCTGGCTTCAGCAAAATCTGCCTTTTTAAAACTCCAGGAAAAAGCTGGCCACATTACCCCCGAAAAAATTTTACAACTCACAAATGAAGAATTGAAAGCCTGCTATTTCAGCAGGCAAAAAATAACCTACGCAAAACATCTTGCCGCAGCCATTGTAAATAACGAACTGCAAATAGAAAAGCTCAATGAATTGCCCGATGATTTCATAAGAACAGAACTTAAAAAACTTAAAGGCATCGGCGACTGGACGGTTGATGTTTATTTAATGATGGCATTAAACCGCTGCGATTGTTTCCCCACCGGTGATATTGCTTTAATAAAAAGCATTAAAGAAGTGAAAGACCTGCCTGTTGAAACTACAAAAGAAGAAATTTTACAAATAGCAGAAACGTGGCGGCCAAACAGAACAGTTGCAGCTTTTTTGCTATGGCATGCTTACATTGTAAAACGGAATATAAAATTGTAAGTTTGACTTAAATATTTATCGTCATTCATTTCTAAAAACCATTTCATTCAATAGGGCAAAAAGTTGTTATGGATAAAATAAACTGGGGCATGATTGGTTGCGGAAATGTAACCGAAAAAAAGAGCGGCCCCGCTTTTAATAAAGTTGCAAACTCTGCTTTGGTTGCTGTTATGGCAAGGGATATAGAAAAGGCTGCCGATTATGCCAAAAGGCATGCTGTGCCTAAGTGGTACAACAACGTAGACGATCTTATAAACGACCCCGAAGTAAACGCCATTTATATAGCCACGCCGCCCGATGTACATCTTGAATACGCAGTAAAAGCCATGCGAACGGGTAAGCCTGTTTATGTAGAAAAGCCCATGGCCAGAAATGCAGCCGAATGTGCTGCGATGAATGCAGTTAGTTTAGAAACAGGCGTGCCGCTTTTTGTAGCTTATTATCGCCGTGCTTTGCCTTACTTCATAAAATTAAAAGAGTTGATTGATGAAAAAATAATCGGCGATATAAGGCTCATCAATATATCTCTTCACTGGCAGCCTTACGATGAAGAAACCGGCGAAAATGCAAAACCAAGATGGCGCGTTTTTCCTGAGATCTCTGGTGGCGGCCATTTTCACGACCTTGCTTCGCACCAGTTCGATTTTTTGGAATATGCATTTGGCCCCATAAAAAATGCCAAAGGAATTGCACGCAACCAGGCAGGATTGTATAAAGCAGACGATATTGTAACTGCAGCTTTTGAATTTGAATCCGGCGTTGTTGGTACAGGCTCCTGGTGCTTTACGGTAAATAAAAATCAGCGTATTGACGAAGCAAAAATCACCGGCTCAAAAGGTCAAATCACTTTTTCGTTTTTTGAGAAATACAGCATAAAAGTTGAAACTGAAAATGGTACAGAAGAATTTAATCTCCCTTATCCCGAACATGTGCAGCAGCCATTGATCGATCTTATTGTAAAGCAACTTAGAGGAGAAGCTGTAAGCCCGTCAAACGGAGTTTCGGGAGAAAGAGCCAACGCTATACTTGATATGATAACTGTACGTTAGTTAGCTACTTAAACCTATTCGTTTATCATCTCAGCAAACCACCAGCCCACAAAACTGCGTAATAAGCTTTCTGGTATTTTATCCTTAATTCAATTAATTTTTGTGCCGTTTCAATTACTTTGTTTTCGCGGCTGTTTACCATAAACAAAGAACTCTCACCGTTCCTGAATTTAAGGTCTTCCTGCCTTAAGAGAGAAGTATAATTATTAAAAATATTTTGTGTTATCTGCACTTGCTTTTGATATTGTATTACTTCATTATAGTAAGAACGAATTTTATTTTCGGTCTCCCACCGCTTTGCAGATAACTGGTAATTTGTTTCCTCAATCTTCAATTTTGCATTACGGTAATCCCCCCGGCCTTCACGCAAAAAAAGCGGCAGTTTAAAATCAATTCCCCATTTGTAATTGTTTTGTATAAACGCGGAGTTTACGCCCTTTAAAACATAATAATCTTTATTCAGCAGGTTTGCTTTTGCATTGAGCACGGGCAACAGGTTTTGAAATTTTAACCTGCGCTCCACGTTCAATGCATCCAATTTATAAGTATAAGTGCGCAGCAAAGGGTTTTCAATTGCAGACCGTTCCACCAACTGCTCTAATGGCTGCGGAGAAAGGTTTACAGCGAGTTGCAGCGTATCGGGCACATATTGTTTTGGCAACTGAAAAGCACTATCATTTTCCTGCCATAAAAAGTTAGAAAGGTCAAGGGCTGCATCATTTATTTTAAGTATGGCATCGGCCTGCAGCATTTCAAAATTTTGCACCTGTGTTAATGCTTCCAGGGTATCCATTGCTGCACGGTCACCATTTTTATAAGCAATGTTTACCAGCCTGAAACGTTCTGCAGACAGTTGCAGGTATTTTGTGTACACGCCATATAATTGGTAACTGCCCGCCCATTGCCAGTAAGTAGCATACGCATCAAACAGAAGGTTGTTAATTACCTGTAATCTTTCCTGTTCGCTTTGGTTAGCAAAGATTTTTGCCTGTTGCAGCGCGGCCCGGCGCTTATCTATCAACAAGCCTTTTGCCAGCGGCACTTCTATACCCAAATAACTGGTATTGCCACTTGATACTTCCGGGTTTAAATATTTGCCACCGTTGCTTTCAAGGCCTGCTTTAATGTCTACACCAAACGTGGTGGGGATCTTTAGTTCGGGGTTTGTGTAAAAATAGTAGTTCGTTCCATCGAATGTTTTACGCGAAGCATCGAGGGTAAGTGCGGGATCGAAACCACCTTTCGATGCAAGCAACTGTGCCGCCGCTTTTTCAACCAATATGTTCGATTGTTTGGCTACCGGGTGATACAATTTTACCTGAGCTATAAAAGCATCTACAGAAAAAAGCTCAGGCGTATTTTGTTGCGCATGCAATTGCACACAAAACAAAACAAATATGATGATCAAATTTTTCTTCATGATATAATTTTATTGGCCCGGCAAAAGTTCTTTGTGGCATCGCCTCTTGCGTCGCACTCTTGTACGTTCGGAACATTGTGCGTCATTGCGAGGCCTCCGAAGCAATCTCTTGTAATGCGTATGGTACTCATTTTTGTTATGCCAGGAGATTGCTTCGTTCCTCGCAATGACGCTGTTTTGTTTACTTCGCGTTGCCCAATTAAATTCTTCAGTACAAGAGTGCGACGCAAGGAACGGTCATAAGAATTACCAATGCCCGGTACAAAAAATATATTTTAATTCTTTGCTTCTGCTTCTTTTGCCTTGTAATATTCCGGCGGAAAGCCGTTAATGTTGCGCCAGAGTTCGTAACCGATAGCCACATCTTTTAGCAAGGCGATGCCATTGGCCCCACCGCCCATTCGCAACTGTTGTGGCCACGGTTTTTCGCCTGGTTTTTCGCTAACCAGCACCCGGAATTTTCCATCTTTATTGGTATTGTTTTCTACCGCAACCACAACGCCTGCAAAGGTTCCATAAGAAGCCGCGGGCCAGCCTGTGAACACGATTGCGGGGAAACCATCAAAAACAAAACGCACTGTTTGCCCTGTGGAAATTAGCGGCTGATCCATGGGTTCTACAAACATTTCAACTGCATACTGAAAATGATCTGGCACAATTTCTACAATCATATCTCCTTCCTTCAGCATTTCGCCAATGCCTGCTTTTTTAGCGGCAACAATTTGTCCGCTCTGTGGTGCACGCACATAATATAACTGGTTGCGTACATCGTAACTGGCATAAGTATTTTGCAGTTTAGAAATATCGGCCTCTGTTGAGGCGGCACTGGAAAGTGAACTAAACTTATCGCCTTCGGCCTTAGAAATTTTATCGGTATAATCCTGTATGATGCTGTTTTTTTCTATGCGCAGGTTGATGAGTTCCTGTTTAGATTGAAGCAGTTTATTTTCTGCGCCAATTCTTTTTGCCTGCACGTTTTGGTAACTCACTTTTCTTCTTTCAAAATCTACGAGTGATATTACGCCACTGTCGAGCATTTGTTTTGCCGCATCAATTTGCCGCTGATTTACACTTTGCTCGTTAATAACGGCGGTAAGGTCTATGCTTTCGCTTTGTACTTTCAACTGTTGCTGCAGTAGTTTTATTTCTAACTGTTTTAACTTAAGGTCTCGTGACTGCAATAGCGCACCTGCCTGTGTTTGAGCGGTTATCGCTTTATTCTTGTACCCTTCTGCAGATAAGCCTTTTGAATCAATTTGTTGTTGGGTACGTGCCAATAATTGAGGATCGAAATAATCAACTTTTACTTCGCCCAATTGTAAAATGGTATCGCCTTCTTTTACATTATCGCCTTCTTTTACAAACCACTTTATCACGCGGCCAGCAATAACATTATTGATCTGCTGCGGCCTTTGTTCGGGCCTTAAAGTAGTAACCGTTCCTTTGGCTTTTATGTTCTGTGTCCAGGGCAAGAACATGATTACAACCAACGCAATCAAAATAGCAATCATCCATTTTTTTACCGTGCTTTTTTTATGAATGCGGTAAATAGTATTAAATGCTTGATAGGTTTTATCTGAATGCTCATTACTAATTTCGCTATTTAAAAATTGGTTCATCTGCTAATTAATTTTTGATTGAACATCCTGCCAGCTTCCTTCAGCTTCTAAGCTGCCATTGTTTAACCGTAATACCTTATCGCAAGCCTGGGCTGTTGCCGCATTATTGGTTGCAATTACAATGGTGGCATCAATGTCGCTTTTTAAATAATTAAGGATGCGCTGTGCATAAAAAGGATCTATGTCGTGCAGTGGTTCTTCGAGCAACAGCAACCTGTGGCCACCCAGTAATGCCCGCATCAATAAAATGGTTTGCACCACTTTTTTTGATAACCTTTTTCCGGTAGGATCAAGTTGCGTGTCGTAGCCTTCTTTTTGCGACTGTACAAATTCTATTAAACCAGTAATGTTTGCAAGTGCAGTTACTTCGCTGATTGTTAAAGATTCATTACCCATCGTTAGATTATCTAACAATGTTCCTTTAAAAATATCCTGCGCATTTAAAAGGATCCCTGTTTGTGAACGAAGTGATTGAAGACTGTAGTTTGCAACAGGCACTTCATCAATTAAAACACTTCCTTCAAAATCTTTAAATGCACCTGTAAGCAGGCGAAGAACCGTTGATTTGCCTGAGCCAGATTTACCCATTATGGCAATGTGCTTTCCTGGTTCCAGTGTAAAAGAAAGGTTACTTAAAACCTTGATCCCGTCAGGATATTGAAAACTTACATTATCAAACTTAATAGCAACGCCAGCCTGTTTTGCATTCAATGCAATGGTTCCTTCAGTTTCGGTTTCGCTGTTGGTTATTTTACCTAATTTTTCAAGCGCGGTTAAAACATCGTACACTTTATCCAAACTGGTAATAAATTTTTCTACTGCACCTATAATAGTAAGAATCACAATTTCGGCAGCCACAAACTGGCCAATGTTTAACTGCTGATCTACCAGTAATAAAGAGCCAACAATCAGCATAGCTGCTGTAATGATCAGTTTAAAAGTTATTAAACTCCAGTATTGTTTCAGCAACACTTTAAAATGCTCTGTACTGGAATTAAGGTAACCGGTAGTAAGCTCGTCTGTCTCCTTCAGGTGCAGCGATGTTCCTTTTGAGTATTTAAACGTTTTAATAGTGCGGGCAATTTCCTGCAACCACGCGGCAACCCTGTATTTGTAATCGCTTGCCCGAAGGCTTGTTTCCATACCTTTTACCGAAGTAAACCGAAGAATAAGTATGAGCACCAAAAACATTACCAACCCAAATACAATAAACACAGGATGATAAAAAGACAACAATATCAGGCCAAAGACCATTTGAATGGTTGCAGCAGGAATGTCTAATAACAATTTCGACATACCTTTTTGGAGAGACATTGTATCGAAAAAACGGTTGACTACTTCGGGCAGGTAGTAATTGTCCATCTTTTGAATATTGATCTTGGGCAGCCTGTCTGCAAATTCAAAAGCATACCGAACAAAAATTTTCTGTTCGATTTTTTCGGTGAGCTGCATTTGCTTTACCTGCAATAAGCCAGTGAAGAATACACCAGCCACTACAAGTATAATAAGGATGATGATGGATGTTGAAACAGAACCTGCCAGCACAAAACTGATGATTGTTTGTATACCCAACGGCAACGAAAGCTGTACCAGACCCGAAAAAATAGAGAATGCGTAAATGGCATAAATATCTTTACGGTCAAGCACAAGTAAATTATACAGTTTTGCAAGTGCTGCACCCAAAGCTTTCTGTGCGTTTACTGTTGCCATAGATAATTTTCTTTCAAGAAATTTAATTCAATTATTTATCCTGCAGAAGAACGGGAATGACACTTCTCTTGCGTCGCACACTTGCACACCGCAATGCTATTCAGCTTCAACAGGCGCTACCGCTGTGCTACAGGTTGTCGTATTCGTAAAGGTTATCAATGTGTGTACCCGCAGGCATTTCAAAAACAGATTTAATTAATCCATCTTTCAAGCCATATACCCATCCATGCAGGTGTGGCCTTTGTTCATGCGCCCATGCCCGCTGTATGATAGCTGTTTGCGCAAGATGCATTACTTGCTCCTTTACATTAAGCTCTACAAGGCGGTCGGTTCGCTGCTCTTCATTTTTTATTTCATTCAGTTCTTTACGGTACATGCTATATACGTCTTTTATATTGCGGAGCCACATGTTTAAAACGTGCTGGTAATCGTGGTTGGTCATGGCCGCTTTTATACCGCCGCAACCATAGTGGCCGCAAACAATTACGTGCTTCACTTTAAGATGGTTAACCGCATAGTCAAGCACGCTTAACAGATTTACATCTGTATGTACCACCATATTGGCGATGTTGCGGTGTACAAAAATTTCACCAGGTTGTGTGCCGGTAATTTTATCTGCAGGCACACGGCTGTCGCTGCAGCCGATCCATAAAAATTCGGGTGTTTGCAAATGAGCCAGCCGGTTAAAATAATCCGGGTCTTCATCTATCATTTCGCCGGCCCATGCTTTATTTTCTTCAAGCAATTTTTCGTAAGGGGTCATAAATCTCATTAATTAAGTGTTGCCAAAATAGTATAATTCTTTTAAGTTATTACTTTTTCAATCATAATGATTAAAATGGAAGAACGAAAAAACTCTATCAGCTTAATGGCAAACTTGTAAACGGCTTACGATTATAAATTAGCAGAAATCCGGAGGCGGGGTAATTATATCCGCACAATGTGATGAAAACTGGGGAACAGAATAATAAAAATAAGTACCTGCGGGGGGAAGAAAACAGGCGATGCCAAAGTCAAAAATATAAATATCCATATCTGGGTTAGCTTCGTTATTAGAAAATGAACACTTCTCGCCCACAACACACAAAGATATCTCATCGTAAACCAGTCTTTTATAAAACGCAGCACCCAATACAATTTCAGGAACAACCTGTATGCATAAAACAAACAAAAGAAAAGCGCTAATAATTTTACGTTTCATTGAATTGCAAAGAAAACCGATTTTATAAAATAATACGCAGGGGGATAATTTTTAACAAAAGCATCAGCCTATTTAATCGCTGAAATTATTCGAGACGCTATGCAAAGACTCTATTCAAAACCAATATTACCTGCATCTACTTCTGCTCTGTAGATTAAGGGGTATGTCTTAATTTATACTTATACTCAGCAAGCGATAAATTAATGAGGTTTTATGCAGTTGCACAATAGCATAAAAACCGCCGAAGAGTGCGACGCAACAGAGTTTCATAGTAGTAATGGCGCCTGGTCAAAAAAATCAATTCCCTCTTTTCTCCCTTGCGTAGAATATAATTTCATTTGCGATCTAAAATTATTATTTCAACCGCACAATTCAGTTGTAATATCTGCCCCTTGTCTGAAGTAAAGTCTATTATTTTTTTTAAAGAACCGGTTACTGCTTTTAGTTCTTCAATTCGTTTTTTAGAATTTGATATATCTTTTCCAAACCTTTCTTCATTGCTGAATAACTCCATCTGGTGATAATTTATTTTATAGCTTATAAGTCCGGAAAGAACCTTAGCAGCTTCTGATGGGATAAACTTACCTTCAATTAATTTCAGGTTGTGTTTCGTTTTCATAATTAACACGATAAATTTATCTCACTTTGTATATTAATATTTGCGCCACTTTGCTGTATAAATTCTCTGATTTCAACCAAGTCTTTTTGAAGCCGTTTAATCTTTGTTTCACAAAATTTTATATCCTCTTCATTGGATGTACTGCTGATTTTATTTTCATGATATTTTAATTTTACATGAATCATTTGAGTGATGATGTCAATTGCATCTTTTGCGTTGAATTGCCCTTGAATAAGTTGTATGTTCATAGTGATTTGTTTTTATTGCCCTTGTCCTAATGAAAATGCCTGTTTTTCGTCAAAAGAGTAGAGGTTTTCTGTTTTTATAATGTCAATATTGTGGATTACAGCATTTGTCAATATTTCGATAATCTCGCTTTTGCTGATTTGATTTCTCTGGGTTGGCTTAAAGCGGCAACGCCAGTGGTCGGTGCAGAATGTTTCTTTAAAGCCATCAGGATATACCTTAATCCCCCTGTTGGTTATCATCGAAAGTTTCAAGTTGTTTTTATCTAAATAGTGAATTATTTTTGCCAGCTCATCAGGATTGCTCCCAGCCCAATGAACAAACACATCAACACCTACTAATTCTTTAATAGCAGCTGGCTTTCTTTTATATTTTGGCAAATTGAGTGCTGAGCTATTGGCATACGACACTTCTTTTAGCAGGGTGGGTTTGTTGCCTAAGTTCGCAATTACTGCCTTTGCGAATTCTTTTGTTCCTACTTTTTGTTTACTTGTTCCCTCCTTAAATATGTCGTTGGTGTGAATTCCATCTTCTAGAGTTTTAAGCCATGCATTCTGAATTTTTTCGGCAACCACTGTTTGTCCAATATGGTTCAACATCATTACGGCTCCCTGTAATAAACCAGAAGGATTAGCTGAATTCTGTCCGGCTCGTCTTGGCGCTGAACCGTGTATGGCTTCAAACATTGCACACTCTTCACCTATATTTGCAGAACCAGCCAATCCAACTGAACCTGTGATTTGTGCCGCTACATCCGATAAAACATCTCCATATAAATTAGGCATCACAATTACATCAAATGCTTCAGGGGTATCAGCCAATTTTGCGGCACCTATATCCACTATCCAATGTTCATTTTCAATTTCTGGATATTCCTTTGCAATTTCATCAAACACATTATGAAATAAGCCATCGGTTTGTTTCATAATATTATCTTTAGTAAAACAGGTTACTTTTTTTCTGCCGTAATGTTTTGCATATTCAAAAGCATAGCGCACAATTTTTTCGCAACCTGGCCGACTAATTAATTTTAAGCACTGTACTACCTCATCGGTTTGCTGATGTTCAATACCTGCGTACAAATCTTCTTCGTTTTCTCTTACTATTACCAAGTCCATTACTGGATGCTTAGTTTTAACGAATGGGTGCAAACTCATACAGGGGCGAACATTAGAGTAAAGTCCAAGAAATTTTCGGGTCGTTACATTTAAGCTTTTGTAGCCTCCTCCTTGCGGAGTAGTAATAGGTGCTTTTAAAAAAACTTTGTTCCTGCGAATAACATCCCACGATTCTTTTGCAATCCCCGAAGTGTTACCGGCTAAATACACTTTTTCGCCCACTTCAATTTCTTCGATTTCTATTTCGGCTCCCGCTGCCATAATAATCTCAAGGGTTGCATCCATTATTTCAGGACCAATTCCATCACCTTTTGCAACTGTTATTTTTCTCATATTGCTTTATTTTAATTTTTTGATAGTGCAAATTTGAGCGTTGAAATTGATATACTATTATTTATATTTGTAATGATTATTATAAATTATATTTATGAATTATACTTTTAATCAGTTAAGAATCTTTTTGAAAATTTCACAAACGGGAAGTGTAACCAAAGCTGCGAAAGAATTACATCTAACTCAACCGGCAGTATCCATTCAACTTAAAAACTTTCAAGACCAGTTTGAGATACCATTGACAGAAATTATCGGAAGAAAGATTTTCATTACTGATTTTGGAAAAGAAATAGCTGTAGCTGCCGAAAATATTTTAAGCCATGTTCATGCAATTAATTATAAAACTTTAGCACACAAAGGTTATTTAGCCGGCCGTTTAAAAATTTCGGTAGTCTCCACAGGTAAATATGTGATGCCTTATTTTTTATCGGATTTTTTAAAACAGCACGAAGGAATTGAATTGATGATGGATGTAACCAATAAATTAAAAGTGTTAGAGAGTTTAGGAAAAAACGAAGTTGACTTTTCCTTAGTATCTGTTTTGCCTGATAATTTGCTAATTGAAAAAATGGAGCTTATGCAAAACAAACTGTATCTGATAAGCAATAACAAACAGAAATTTAAAGCTAAGTTGTACGACAAAGATATTTTTGAAACCCTACCCCTAATCTATCGTGAACAAGGTTCCGGCACAAGGCAAACCATGGAAAACTATATTCTTCAAAATAGTTTACCGGTAAGAAAAAAAATGGAACTCACTTCTAACGAAGCGGTAAAGCAAGCTGTTATTGCTGGCTTAGGCTGTTCCATAATGCCTTTAATAGGAATAAAAAACGAATTGCAAAATGGTGAATTGCAAATTATACCTGTAAAAGGATTTCCAATAAAATCTGTTTGGAATTTAATTTGGCTCAAAGGGAAGAATCACTCGCCGGTTGCGCTTGCTTTTTTGAATTACTTAAAAAAAGAAAAGGAAAATATTGTTAATGAACGGTTCGACTGGTTTGAAAAATATTAGCGTGATTAAAAGATTGCCATCTTCGTTCAAATTGTGAGCTGCTATTCTAACACAATACTTCCCGCATAAATAATCACTTAACCGGGGTTAAATATTTAACCGAAAAACAAAGAGGTTTTTTTTCAACCCGGCATTTAGTCAGGAATAGAGCTTCCGTTGCGTCGCACACTTGTGCAGTTAAATATAATGAGCTTTCAACAGCCGTTGCTCAATGGCAGTCCCGCCGTACAAGTGTGCGACGCAAGGGACGCTTCATTCATTTTCCTATGCCCGGCCAATAAAATTACTGCAGCACTTCTGCAAGCTTTGCTTCCAGTGCAGGGCCGTGTAATGACTGTGCAATGATCTTACCTGTGGGGTCGAGTAAAACATTAAAAGGTATTCCTGTAAACTGATAGGCAGCTACTTCGTCACTTCCGTTTTCTTTAAGACTGCTCACCTGGTTCCATACAAGCCCGTCATCTTTAATTGCTGAAAGCCATGCAGCTTTATCTGTATCGAGCGATACGCCAACTATGGTGAAATTTTTATTCTTGAATTTATTGAAAGCCGCTACCACATTGGGATTCTCGGCCCTGCAGGGTGCACACCAGCTTGCCCAAAAATCTACCAGCACATACTTTCCTTTAAAACTGCTTACACTTACTGGCTTGCCGTTTACATCGTTGAGGGTAAGCGCCGGTGCCTGCTGGTTAAGCAATGGATACGGGCCCTCAGCTCCGCCATTCTGTTTTGCAGCGTTGGCAGCAATTGCAATTTTTAACTGGCTTTTGAACGCTGCAAGCCCGCTGTGATCTTTGAACCTGAGCATGGCATCGCCAACAAGTGTGTCGATCTCTTCAAGGTTCATGGCGTTTTTTGAAGCCGCAATATTTAAGGCATAAAAAACGGCGGCAGGGCTATTGGTTTTTTTGGTATAGTCTTTCATATAATCAACCAGGCTGGTCATCACTTTTGCACCATCGGTTTGCAAAAGAATAATGCTGCTGTCGTTCGGGTTAAGCTTATACAAAGAATCCATTTTTTGGTAAGTACCGGCAAGCACAGAATCTTTTGCCCGGAAAGTATGAAGGAAATCATAGATGCCTTTTGTTGCATCGCTGTTGCTGATATATGGCTCACGGAAAGTCCTGTCAAGATCGGTACTGATCTTAATGTCATTTGCATCGTTGGCAAAAACCGCAAAGGATTTATGGTCTACCGTTAGTAAATAAAGGTTCTGTTCTTTGGCAACGGCTTTAAGGCTGTAGCTGCCGTCTGCTGCTATTTTGCCTGAGTCAACTACTTTAAGGCCGGTATTATCGTAACCCACCTGTTCGAGATATACATTGGGCGAAGGAGCATGTTCAATTTTGCCGCTCACTGTAAAATTATTCGGATCACCTTTTGGCGAACAGGCTGCAACTGCTGCAGCCATCACTAATACCACAAATACCTGTTTCATTTTATATTTTTATATTTTGTAAATGCAATGTCGGTTTACCGCCCGGCATTTAGCCTAAGCGTTTAGTTTTTGTTCTAATAATTCGGTAACAACTTTCGGGTCAGCCTTTCCTTTACTTAGTTTTTTTACTTCCCCCACAAATAAGCCAATCAACCCTTTCTTGCCTTTTTGATATTCCTTTACTTTCTCCGGCATTTTATCCAAAGCCTGCTGTACCCAGCTTTCCAGCTCATTACTGTCGCTAACCTGCAGCAGGTTTAAACGGGTGGCTAAGTCCAGCGCCGTTTCATCTTTTGACAACACCAAAACAGGGAACAGCTTTGTTGACGCAACAGAAAAGTTCACCTTACCATCTTCTACCAGTTTTAACAGGCCGGCAAGTTGAGCAGGTTGCAAAGAAAAATCCTGTAAAGCAATTTTATGTTCGTGCAGGTAATGTTTTACCGGGCCGTTCATCCAGTTGGCGGCAGCTTTATAATTACTTGTGTGCTCAATCAACAGTTCATAATAATCTGCTGTTTCTTTTTCCATGCACAACTGCGCGGCATCGTATTCGCT
>JANXWM010000598.1 GCA_025351145.1 Chitinophagaceae bacterium | reverse complement strand
CAATACCGCTGCCAGTTTTTTTGGTAGTGAAAAACGGGATAAAAATTTTGTCTAAAAGTTCTTCGGGCATGCCGCTGCCGTTGTCGGCAATTTGAACAAGCGTTTTTTTGCCGGGCACATAATTGGCGGAAAGTAAAATGCGTGGATGCTGCTTTTCTTTTACCGCTTCAATGGCGTTAACGATGAGGTTGATAAGCACCTGTTCAATTAAGTTAGTGTCAGCTTCAAGTGTAATGTCAGGGTCTTTAAGGATGATCTCCATCTCAATATTTTTCTGGTTCAGGGTAGGTTCCATTAATGTGTGCATGTTTTCAAACACATCCCGTACATACACTTTTTGCAGGTTAAGTGTAGTGATTTTATTGAGGTTGCGGTATGTTTCTGCAAACTTTAATAAACCTTCGCTGCGGCTTTTAATGGTGTTGATGCCGAGTTCAAGGTCTTCAAAGTTTCCACGGTTTTCAGGCGATACATTTTCCCTTGATAACTCAAGTATATTTTTTAACGTGCTTGATAAAGACGAGATGGGCGCTACAGAATTCATGATTTCATGCGTCATTACACTCAGCAGGCGCTGCCATGCTTTGCTCTCTGTTTCATCTAATGCTTCGTTTACATTTTGAAAGGCAATGAGCTTGTATTTTTTTCCTTCTGTTTGAAATGCAGTGGCTGCCAGCAAAACTTTAAAAGCATTTTTTTCGTGGTGCGCTGTAGCTATATGGCTTTCGCCCAATGGCAGCGACATAATCTCGTGGTATAACCCCCAGTCGCGTTTTGAAAGTGAGTGGATGGTTTTTAAATAAGGCACCTGTAATAATTTTTTAAGCGACTCATTCATCCATACCACTTCGCCGGTTTCCATTTCGTAGGAGAGTATGCCGGTATCAACCAACTCCAGTATTTTTTGCAGGTACTGGTATTGTGTTTCTTTTTCTTTGCTGATGACTTTAAGGGTTGTATTGATATCGTTGAAGCCTTTGCGCAATGTTTGTAACTCAAACGGGGCATGCTTTACATCGAAATGGCGGCTAAAATCGCGGTAATGAACGCTCTCTACAAACTGGTTTACTTCGGTTTGCGCTTTCTCATGAAAGCGAAAAAAATCAAGTAGCTGAAAAATGATTACCGGCACTACAATAAGTTCGTAGTAATACTGTTGCTTAACCAGTAAAAATGCAGCGGTTGTGATGGTTACAAACATCAGTAATACTTTTATTAATATGCTCCACTCGTATCGTTTAAACATGTGCAGTTTGTGGTTTGTAGTTTAAAGTTTGCAGTTCTCCGCTGCATTATTTCCCCTTCAGGGGGTTAGGGGGTTTATATATCATACTTACTTAATCTCCTGTAAAGCGCTGTTCTTGTTAAACCCAGTTCTTTTGCTGCTTTGGTAATATTGCCGCCATGCTTTTCTATCACCCGCAAAATGGTATTTTTTTCCATGGTGCTTAGTTTTGTTTCATCCACTTCTGCTAAAGCCGGCGGTGCTGCTTCAATGGGTGAAAAAATCAGATCTTTCGACTGCAGCACTTCTCCATCGCTCATGATGATGGCTCGCTCAATCGTGTACTGCAGTTCCCGTACATTGCCGGGATAATGATAGTGCAATAATTTTTGCAAAGCACTATCATCAAAGCCAATAGAAGGCCGCATGTATTTACCCGCATATTGTTTTGCATAATGTTTGGCCAGCAAAATAATATCGTCGCCACGTTTTCTTAAAGGAGGAACAGTTATCTCCACTGTGTTAATACGATAAACCAGGTCTTTTCTAAAGCGGGTTTCATTTGCCAGTTCTGTCAATGGTAAATTGGTGGCGCATATAAGCCGTATGTCAATATCAGCAGGCTGATTGGCACCAAGCCTGGTAACCTGCCTGTTCTGCAAAACAGTTAATAGTTTGGCCTGTTGCATAAGACTGATGTTGCCAATTTCATCAAGAAATAAGGTGCCTCCATTGGCACTTTCAAACCGGCCTGTCCTGTCTTCCTTTGCATCGGTGAACGCGCCTTTTTTATGGCCAAATAATTCGCTCTCAAATAATGTTTCTGTAAGTGCGCCCACATCTACTTTTACAAATGGCCTGTCAGATCGCAATGACCGTTCATGAATTGCTTTTGCAATAAGGTCTTTGCCCGTTCCGTTTTCGCCCAGTATCAGCACATTCGCATCGGTGGGTGCAATCTTCGATACTTTATAAAAAATATCTTCCATTACTTCGCTGCTGCCAAGCATTTGTTTGCCAAGAATAGAATCGTTTTGCGATGCTGACAATTTTGTTTTAAGTGTACCCTTGCCCCGAATCGCATCTTCAACAGTGGTTATCAGTTTTTCATTATGCCATGGCTTTACAATAAAATCTGCAGCGCCTTCTTTTAAAGAACGCACCGCAAGATCAATGTCGCCGTAAGCTGTAATCATAATTACCGCGGTTTCCGGCCGCAATTCTTTAATACGCTTAAGCCAGAAAATACCTTCATTACCTGTGTTGATGGAAGACTTGAAATTCATATCCAGCAGCACAAGGTCAAAGCCCTGTTTCGACAAAAGCGCAGGAATGTTTTCCGGATTTTTTTCTGTTAATACTTCTTTTACATCCGGCTTTAATAAAAGGCGCACTGCCGTTAAAACATCAGGGTCATCATCAATAACCAGTATAGAAAACTTTTTAAGATTCATAAACTTTTATTCATTTAATACTTTATCTCTTTGGTAAGGTCTTATTATTAGCCGTTCCGCAAAATTACTATGAAGCTTTCGTTGCGTCGCACTCTTGTACTTTCGGAATATCACTGAACAGGTTTACGTTTGGCGTTTTCAGTTTCTGATCACAATTAAAAAGGCTTCGCTTTCTATTTAATCCCATTACTCCTGAATGCTTCTGTTTTTCTCCGCAAATAAACTAAGCCATAAATATACCAATCCCATTAAAATAGTGATGCTTAATTATTTACACAAACAGGTCTATACACCCATGTTACAATTGCGTACACAAAGTGTATCGAAAGCGTACACATCATTTGCGTCTGGTTTCATAAATGCCTGTTTTTCAATAGAAAAATTTCTGGCACTACTATTTGTTTATATATGGTGCCGGGGTAAAAAAAGTTTGATGGAAAGTGATGCTGAAGCTCAATTGAAAAAAGAACGTACAAGGGAGTGACACAACAGGCGATGACCAAAGGACTAAAGCTGGTAACAAAAATATTTGTTTCTCATGTGCAATACAAACCTGTTTCTACCCGGGTTTCTTTTAAAACTAAAATTAAAAAAATAAACTGTGGACAGAGTAATTGAAAAAAAGTACTGGAATAAGAAAAGGATCCTCACTATTGCGGGAGTGGTTGCATTGATTGGATTGATCGGGGCAAGTTATTATTACACTTCGGGGCCAAGTAAATTATCTGTTGAAACAGACCGGATTACCGTTAGTGAAGTTAAAAAAGGAGTGTTTCAGGAAAACATACCGGTGAATGGTGTGGTACTGCCGGAAACCACTATTTATCTTGATGCAGTTGAAGGTGGGCGCGTAGAAGAAAAGTACGTTGAAGACGGCGCGGTAATGAAAAAAGGGCAACCTATTTTACGGTTATCAAATACAGATCTTGAACTTAGTTTGGTAAACCAGGAAACATCGGTTTACAACCTGTTAACGCAAATGCAGATTGCACGCAATGCGGCGCAGCAAAACACCACCACCAAACTAAACCAGATGACGGATGTAGATAATTTATTGAAAGAGGCCGAGCGTGTTTACCTGCTTGATAAACATTTGTATGAGCAAAAAGTAATTGGCTCGCAGGAGTTTAGGCAGGCAGAGAATAATTACAATTACCAGGTGGCAAAAAAGAAATTAACGGCGCAGATACTTGGCCAGGATTCCCTGTCTACCAAACAGCAGCTCGACCAGGCAAAACAATCTTACGAAGGTTCTCAAAATGCACTGGCAGTAATGCGCAAAAAAGTAGGCGACCTTATTGTTCGTGCCCCGGTTGATGGCCAGCTAACTTCGCTGGATGCAGAACAGGGCCAGAATAAAAACAAGGGCGAGCGCCTTGGGCAGATTGACGTATTAGGAGGCTTTAAGGTTCGTGTAGATGTTGATGAACATTACCTCTCCCGCATTTATACCGGGTTAAAAGGCAGTTTTTCTTTTGCAGACACCAGCTACCAGCTCGAAATTAAAAAAGTTTACACGCAGGTTACCAATGGCCGTTTCCAGGTTGATATGCAGTTTACAGGTAAAGTACCTAAAGGCATACGCCGCGGACAAACATTGCAGATTCTGCTGGCGCTGAGCGACGAAAGGCAATCCATTCTTTTAGCAAAAGGCGGCTTCTACCAGCAAACCGGCGGTAACTGGATATTTAAAGTAAGTGCAGATGGCAGCAAAGCGTATAAAGTAGATATACAGTTAGGCAACCAGAACGTAGACTATTATGAAGTGCTGCAGGGTCTTCAGCCAGGCGACAAAGTGGTAACCAGCAGCTACGAGAATTATGGAACCATGCAGGAATTAGTTTTAAAGAAGCAGTAACAAAACCATTAACAAAATCGTATTATATACTCCAAAACATAAATCAATAAAAATGATTAAAATAACAGAACTCGAAAAGGTGTACCGCACAGAAGAAGTAGAAACAGTTGCATTGAACAAGCTTTCCATTGAAGTAAAAGAAGGTGAATTTGTAGCCGTAATGGGGCCATCGGGTTGTGGTAAATCTACCTTGCTGAATATCCTGGGGTTGCTCGACGATCCCGATGCAGGCAGCTTTATGTTCAACGGCATTGAAGTAGCAAAGTTCAACGAACGCAAACGTGCCGACCTGCGCAAACACAATATCGGTTTCGTGTTCCAGAGTTTTAATCTAATTGATGAACTCACCGTTTTCGAAAACGTAGAACTGCCTTTGATCTACACCGGCATGAAAGCCCCCGACCGCAAAAAACGGGTAGAAGAAGTGCTGGATAAAGTGCAGATCATGCACCGCCGCAACCACTACCCACAGCAGCTTTCAGGTGGTCAGCAGCAGCGCGTTGCCGTAGCAAGGGCCGTAGTAAACAAACCCAAATTAATTCTTGCAGATGAGCCTACCGGTAACCTCGACAGCCACAACGGCAACGAAGTAATGGAATTGCTTACAGAGCTAAACGAGCAGGGAACCACCATTGTAATGGTTACACACAGCGAACACGATTCACGCTACAGCCACCGCATCATCCGCATGCTCGACGGGCAAAGCGTTACAGAAAATATATTGATCTGATTCCGGCGGTTAAAGCCGGATCAGTTATTCGAAAATTTACTATTATGAAAAAGACAGCAGCAAAAAATTTAAAACTGGTTATCGTTTTTACGTTAATGATTTGCGCAACTGCCGCAGTTTATTCCGGCATTAGCAAGTACCATGTAAAAGAAAATAAGCAGGCTGCTTCTTCCAGTTCCGGCGCGGGTGCCTGCAACGAAAAATGCGGCGAAGATTTAACCCCCGGTCAGTTTGTTTCTTTCCGCATTATGCAGTTGCTGTAATTTTTTTTTGAGTTTTATTTACCCGGCAGATGCACTGCTATTGAACTTCCGTTGCGTCGCACCCTTGTACGTTCGCAACCGTATTGGGCTGCAGGCTGCGTGTGTAAGTTGCAAATAAAATGCAGCCCGTTTGTATGGCAACCCAAAGCTCAAAAAAAATCCGAACGTACAAGAGTGCGACGCAAGGAACGATACCATAAAAAACAATTGCCGGATACAAAAAAATAAAACATGATCACCAATTATTTAAAAATGGCTTTCCGAAATATCTTCAAAAAAAGAGGATATGCTTTACTGAATATTGCAGGGCTTACTATTGGCATGAGTTGTTGCCTGCTGATATTTCATTATGTTTCTTATGAAAGAAGCTATGATAGTTTTGAACCTTCATCCAAACAAATTGTGCGGGTACGGCTTGACAGTTATCAGAAAGGCGTGCTTGCATATAAATCAGCAACATCATATCCGGCTATTGGCCCGGCCATGAAAAAAGATTTGCCGGAAGTGGAAAATTTTGCAGGCTTATTGATGATAATTTATTGCTGACAAATGAAGCGCAGGATAAAAAATTTTCAGAAAATAAAGGCTATTATGCTGATGCAGCTTCGGTTGATATGTTTGGTTTACATCTTATAAAAGGCAACCCACATACGGCTTTAGATGCTCCTGACAAGATCATTCTTTCTGAATCTACTGCTAAAAAATATTTTGGTAATGAAGATGCATTGGGTAAAACACTGGTCAACAGAAGTGGCGAACATGTACAACCTTTTGAAGTAACGGGTGTATATAAAGATTTTCCCGGCAACTCGCATTTAATAATGAACTACCTGGTTTCGTATTCAACGCTTGGAAAAGAATTGCTTTCAGGTGGTGATAGTTCCAACCAAAGTGAAACAGCGTGGGGCTGGTATGATTTTTATGTTTATGTGCAACTAAAGCCCGGTGTTGATTTTCACCAGCTGGAATCAAAACTTCCTGCTTTCACAAATAAATATATCAATACCGAAGAATGGAGAAAGACAAATAATGTACGCGATGAATTGCATCTTATACCATTAAGCGATATACATCTTTACTCCAACTATAACCAGGAAGCAGAAGTAAATGGCAATGGCCAGGCAGTATCTTTTCTTTTCCTGATCGCCATATTTATCATTTGCATTGCATGGATCAATTATATAAACCTCGCCACTGCAAGGTCTGTTGAGCGTGCAAAGGAAGTTGGTGTGCGAAAGGTATTGGGTGCTTTACGCAGTAATTTAATAAGGCAATTTTTAATGGAGAGCCTTGTACTCAACATCATTTCATTGTTACTCTCACTCATTATATTTTTTCTTCTGCTTCATCCTTTCGACGGTTTTACCGGAAGGGATAATTATACAGGCTTTGCATTAACTGCAAACTACTGGCTCATATTTTTTGCATTGTTTGCAGGCGGCACTTTACTCTCTGGTTTGTATCCCGCTTTTGTCTTGTCAGGTTTTAAACCTGTAGTTGTATTGAAAGGAGCATTTAAAAATACATCCAGTGGATTGTTGCTCCGCAAAAGCCTAATAGTTATACAGTTTGTTACTTCAGTTGTATTAATTGCAGGAACCATCATTGTTTACCAGCAGGTAAACTATATGCGCAATCAAAGTGTAGGAGCAAACATTAATCAGACGCTGGTATTGAAAGGCCCGCAAACATTGGCAGATTCATTGTATCAAAGTGTTTACCAGCCATTCAAAACTGCTGTACTGCAGCAGTCATCTGTAAAAAATATTGCTGCATCAACCAGTGTCATGGGGGATGAAATTTACTGGACAAACGGATCAAAAAGGCCGGGTGCAGATCAAAGCGCTGTAACACTTTATAACCTTGGTGTAGATTATGATTTTATTCCGTCTTATGATATAAAAATGGCGGCAGGAAGAAATTTTTCACCGCAATTCGGCACCGATAAAAAAGCCGTAATATTAAATGAGAACGCAGCTAAATTGTTGGGGTTTAAAGATGCAGCAAGTGCTGTTAATCAAAAGCTATTAAGGGGCGGCTCTGATACGGTTAATATAGTTGGCGTTACAGCAAACTTTCACCAGTTGGGTTTGCAAAAAACTATTGACCCGATGATCATTGTGCCGAGGCCAAATTCAGCAAGCTATTATTCCATAAAGATTGAACCCGGAAAAGAGCAGCAAACAATTGCTTCGCTAAAGCAAACATGGAACCGGTATTTTCCTAAAGACCCGTTTGATTATTTTTTCCTCGATGAATCCTTCGGCCAACAATACAAAGCAGATATCCTTTTTGGTAAAGTGTTTGGCGTATTCGCATTTCTTGCTATACTCATTGCATGTTTTGGGTTACTGGGTTTGTCTGCTTACAATGTGTTGCAGCGAACAAAAGAAATAGGCATCCGCAAAGTATTGGGTGCTTCTGCACAAAGCATACTTGTACTCTTGTCAAGAGACTTTTTAAAACTGATTTTTATTTCATTATTCCTTGCCATTCCCGTTGGCTGGTATATTATGACCAGCTGGCTGCAGGATTATGCTTACCGCATCAACATTGGCTGGTGGGTGTTTGCACTTGCGGGTACAGTGGCGTTTCTTGTTGCCATTGTTACAATAAGTATACAGGTGTTAAAAGCAACTGTAATGAACCCGGTGAAGAGTTTAAGAACAGAATAAGATGCCCCCATCCCCTAAAGGGGTATAAAAAATATGAGTGAGTTTTATGAGCCCCCCTTTAGGGCATGGGGGCATCTTAGTTGCGTCGCACTCTTGTACGTCCGCTGCTTTATTCAGCTGCAGGCTGTGGGTGTAAGTTGCAAATAAAATGCAGCAGGTCTGCACTGCAAGCCAAAGTTCATTCATAATCCGAACGTACAAGTGAGTGACACAACGAAGACCAGTTAAGAACAAAAGCTGGTAACAAAAAAATAAAATACTGCATCGCTGAAAGCTAAAACCTTCTTCTATGATCAAGAACTTTTTTAAGATCGCCTGGCGAAACCTTATACGCAATAAAGGTTTTTCTATTATCAATATTTCGGGCCTTGCCGTAGGTATGGCAAGCGCTGTGCTTATTTTGTTGTGGATACAGAACGAAATGGCTTACGACCAGTTTCATGCCAATAAAGACCGTATTTATGAAGTATGGAACAAGGCCGAATTCAGCGGCAAATTAAACTGCTGGAACACCACGCCAAAAATTCTTGCACGCACCATGGAGCGGGATTTGCCCGAAGTAGAGCAGGCCGTTAGGGTAGACTGGGGCAGCGATTTTCTTTTTAGTATTGGCGATAAAAGGTTAACCGTACCCGGCAATATTGTTGACTCGAATTTTTTGCAGGTATTCAGTTTCCCCCTGCTGAAAGGCAACCCTGCACTGGTTTTGAAGGATATGCACTCCATCGTACTTACAGAAACATTGGCCAAAAAATTATTTGGCAATGAAGAGCCAATGGGCAAAATAATTAAGATTGATAATAAAGAAAATTTTACTGTAACAGGTATACTTAAAGATATTCCCAACAACACCAGGTTCAACTTTGAATACTTAGTTCCCTGGGCTTACAAGCGTTTCCTTGGTGATGATGATGATAATTGGGGCAACAACAGCACACGCACTTATGTAATGCTTAAACCTAATGCAACACTTGCATCAGTTGCACCAAAAATGAAATTCTTTAAAGAGAAATACGATAAGGATGAACCCAACTGGGAAATGTTTATTTACCCCATGAGTAAATGGCGGTTATACTCAAGCTTTACCAATGGCACAGAAGATGGCGGCGGCCGCATAACTTTTGTAAAACTTTTCGGTATTATTGCCGCATTTATTTTACTGATCGCATGTATTAATTTCATGAACCTGAGCACAGCACGCAGCGAAAAACGTGCAAAAGAAGTAGGCATAAGAAAAGTGGTTGGCGCACAAAAAGGTTCTTTAATCAGCCAGTTTATTGGAGAGTCAGTATTGCTTGCTTTTCTTGCCGGCATACTCGCCGTAGGTATTGTGCAATTAAGTTTACCGGGCTTCAACGAACTTACCGATAAAAAATTATTTATCGATTATGCAAACCCTTTGTTCTGGCTTGCTGGTATTGGCTTTGTTTTGTTTACCGGTATTCTTGCGGGCAGTTATCCGGCTTTTTTCCTTTCTTCTTTTCAGCCGGTAACTGTGTTAAAAGGAACATTTAAAAAAGCGCATGCACTGGTTACACCACGCAAAGTATTGGTGGTACTTCAATTTACTTTCGCCATTATATTAATCATTTGTACCATCATCGTAAAACAGCAAATAGATTATGCACAGGACAGGGAAACAGGCTATAATAAAAACAACCTGGCATACCATGTGTTTACCGGCGATATTGAAAAGAATTATCACCTTATTAAAAATGAATTACTCTCTTCAGGTACTGCCAGTTCTGTAACCGAAACCAGTGCGCCGCTTACACAAAGCTGGAGCGATGGCTGGGGCCAGGAGTGGGAAGGCAAAGACCCCAATGATAAAACCGATTTCAGAAGATTTGATGCAGACGAAGACCTGACTAAAACCATTGGATTGCAATTGGTTCAGGGCCGGGATTTTGATCCAAAAAAATATCTTACCGATTCCAATGCCATGATGATAAACGAATCTGCATTGAAAGTATTTAAATTTAAAAATCCGCTGGGGCAAATTATAAAAGACAATGGGCAGGAGTGGCATATTGTGGGCGTGTTTAAAGATTTTATTTTGGAATCGCCTTACGAGCCCACAAAACCCATGCTGGTTTATGGCCTTAACAGCCATTGGTACAGCGTTATTCAAATGAAGCTGAACGATAAAAATACTACCGCGCAAAATCTGAAAACAGCAGAAACTATTTTTAAAAAATACAATCCGCAATATCCCTTCGAATACAAGTTTGTAGATAAAGAATATGCAAAGAAATTTGAAGATGAAAAACGCACCGGCACACTGGCTGGTTTGTTTGCAGGGCTTACCATATTTATTTCATGTCTTGGTTTGTTTGGGCTTGCAACATATATGGCCGAGAACCGCATAAAAGAAATTGGTGTACGCAAAGTGCTTGGCGCATCTGTGGCGGGTATTGCTGCACTGCTCTCCAAAGATTTTTTAAAGCTTGTGTTTGTTTCGTTTGTTATAGCCGTTCCTGTATCGTACTGGGCCATGCATACATGGCTGCTCGATTATCCTTACCGTGTAACTATTGAATGGTGGGTATTTGCCATGGCCGGTTTACTGTCTATACTTATTGCCATTATTACGGTAAGTTTTCAGGCAATAAAAGCAGCGGTGGCAAACCCTGTAAGAAGTTTGAGGAGTGAATGAACCCCCATCCCCTAAAGGGGGGGTGAAAAGGCACAAGAAATTTTTGGCCCCCCTTTAGGGGTTGGGGCAGCATTCTTGCGTCGCACTCTTGTACGGTTGGATTATAGGGCAGCAAAATACACCCCGATGCAAAAGACGATTAATGATTGGAACGTACAAGTGAGTGACACAACGGAGATGCTATGAAAAACAAAAGCTGGTAACATAAAAAATAAAGTATAAAAACTTTCTACTTAAAACGTGTATCATGTTTAAAAACTTTTTCAAAACAACTTTCCGTAACCTTTCCAAAAACAAAGGCTACAGTTTCCTTAACATTTTCGGATTAGCAATCGGCATTGCCTGTGCAGGCTTTATATTTTTATGGGTGGAAGATGAAGTAAATTTTGATAACAACAATCTAAATAAAGACCGCATCTTCCTGGTAAAAACAAATAATAAAGTTGACGATGGTGTGTTTACACATTCATCAACTGCAGGTCCCATGGCGCCTGCCATGCAGGCTACTATACCGGGCATTGCAAACACATG
The DNA here is from genome assembly GCA_025351145.1 of Chitinophagaceae bacterium. Lineage (GTDB taxonomy): Bacteria > Bacteroidota > Bacteroidia > Chitinophagales > Chitinophagaceae > Limnovirga. The sequence goes on along the minus strand of JANXWM010000598.1, from coordinate 402 downwards.
CCGAACAACGGAAGGAGGTTCTTCATTTTTATTTACCATTGGCAATAAAGCAGTGAATGCTTCAGGCGAATATGTTGAGCCATCTTTCTTCAGCATATTTACATTGCCATTTGTGCAGGGTAATGCTGGCAATGCTTTTCAGCAATTGCATTCCATTGTACTGACAGAAAAAACAGCGCAGAATTTTTTTGGTGATGATAAGAACGTAATCGGCAAAACGGTGCGCATGGATAACAAACAGGATTATGTAGTTAGTGGCGTTATAAAAGATTTGCCTGAAAATTCAACGATCCGGTTTGAATGGCTGGCGCCTTTTAAAGTTTGGTATGATGAAAACCCAAGAGCTGCAACATGGTTCAATTTTGGATTGACCACTTATATTGAGCTAAAGCCCGGTGTTGA
>JANXWM010000561.1 GCA_025351145.1 Chitinophagaceae bacterium | reverse complement strand
AGAAAAGCTTCATAGCATTCATTGCTTCTGGTCCATAAAATACATGCAATGTTGTTACTTTTTACTTGCTTCTGATTGCAACTACGGGATCCATTTTTGCGGCGATGGATGCCGGGATAATTCCCGACAGAACACCGAGCACAATACATAGACTGAAAGCGAGTATGATGATATTGGGTGCTATAATCAATGGGAAAGGCAGCACATTATTGAGTGCCAGCGAAAGCAGCCAGACCAAGAATAAACCAACAAGGCCGCCTACGATGCAAAGGAATGCGCTTTCTAATAAGAACTCGGTGAGGATGGTTCTTTTTTTTGCGCCAATGGCTTTTTTTAAACCTATCTGGCTGGTGCGTTCCCGCACTGTTACAAACATAATATTCGCCACACCGAATGCACCCACAATAAGGCTTAAGCCGGCAATTACCCAGCCGCCAATATTGAGTGTAGCGAAAATAGAACCAGTTTGTGCACTTAAAAGATTGATGTCGTTTAAGGCAAAGTTGTCTTCTTCGGTTGGGCTAAGGCGGCGTGAACGGCGCATGATGCCTTCAAGTTCGTCGATGAGCGCCTTTGAGGGGACATTGTCTTTTGCATTGACCATTACAAACGGGTTACTGTAATCGCTTGTTACATCGTAAACGGATGCATAACAATTATAGGTGAGGAAAATACTATTGTCGTAATCGAAAAGGTTTGCGAAACCCTGCCCCTGCTTTTTTATTACGCCAATTACTTTCATTTTCTTTCCATCGAATGTAACCGATTTCTCAAGAGCTCTTTCGGGGTCGCCGAATAATTGCTCAGCAACTGCATAGCCAATAACACAAACAGGGTTTCCACGTAAATATTCTGTTTCGCTAAGGTTGCGGCCATAAGCAATATCCACGGTTTGCATACTGAAAAATTCGTTGCTGGCACCGGAGATGGTAACGTTGTTTAACTGGTTGTTTTCAAAAGTTACATTGGAGTTGGTGCGGTTAAAATAGCATACATACTTTGAAAGTACGCTTGCATCTTTTATAAATTTCACATCACTGTATTTTGGCTCTGGGCGGTTTACGTATTTCCACCAGGGATAATCGTTACCATCCCCGCCGCCGTATTGCCATTTATCAATGTAAATGGTGTTAGTGCCGAGCGCTTTTATATCCGTAACCACTTTGGCCTGCAGGCTGCCTACAGTTGCCAGTACGCCAATAATACAGAAGATGCCAAAAGCAATACCAATCAAAGAAAGGGAACTGCGCAGTTTATTGTTGTTTAATTCCTGAACGGACATTTTAAAACTGTTCCAAAAGATGGCGAGGGACTTTAGCATGTATCAAATGTAAATAAGGTTTGTGCAGGATAGTAATTTATTTTGCTTACGCCAAAGGCTGCCTGCATTTTAGCGGGGAAACTGCACTGGATGCTGCCGGTGCACATTGATACGGAGAAGAAAGGATTGCGACGCAACCAGGATGCCATGAAAACCAAAGCTGGTATTACAAAATTGAATTTTAAAATCTATTTGCTTCTAATAGCTACCACAGGATCCATTTTGGCGGCGATAGATGCAGGAATAATACCCGAAAGTATGCCCAGCACAATGCAAAGCGTAAAGGCGAGTATGATGATATTCGGGGCAATAACAATTGGGAATGGTAATACACTGCTTAACCCTAAAGCGAGCAGCCATACCATTAAAAGCCCCATGAGCCCGCCAATAATACAAAGGAACGCACTTTCTAAAAGGAACTCTGTAAGTATGGTTTTGCGTTTTGCGCCAATGGCTTTTTTTAAGCCAATCTGACTGGTGCGTTCACGTACTGTAACGAACATTATATTGGCCACACCAAACAAGCCAACAATGAGGCTTAAGCCTGCGATGGCCCAGCCACCAATATTTACGCTGCCAAAGAAACCGCTTACCTGCTGACTGAATAAATTGATATCGTTAAGGGCAAAATTATCTTCCTCTTTTGGACTTAGCCTGCGTATTTGCCGCATAATACCTTCCAGGTCGTCGATTAGGGCTTTGGTGGGAATATTGTCGTGGCCATTTACAAGAATAGTTGCATTGTTATACTGCCCGTTTACATCGTAAATAGATGCATAGAACCTGTAAGAAAGAATAAGGCAATGATCGTAATCGTAACCACCTATAAAACTTTGCCCCTGTTTTTTAATTACCCCAACTATTACAACTTTTTTGCCATCAAACGTAACTGTTTGGTCAAGTGCTTTTTCAGGTTTGCCAAAGAGTTGCTCTGCAATTTCGTAACCCATAACACCTACGGCATTACCACGTAAGAATTCAGTTGAGTTCACATAACGGCCATAAGCAATTTCGATGGTTTGCAAATCTGAGAATTCTTCGCTCACGCAATAAATACCCACATTATTCATTTGGTTATTTCCAAAAGTTACATTGGTATTTGTCTGGTTAAAATAGCTTACGTATTTAGCCATTGAACTGCGTTGCTTAATAAATTTTACTTCATCATAATTTGGAATAGGGCGGTTCACATATTTCCACCAGGGGTAGTCGTTTCCATTGCCTGCGCTGTAATCCCATTTATCAATATAGATAGTATTAGAGCCAAGAGAACTGATGTCGGTTTGTACTTTGCTTTCTAAACTGCCCACGGTTGCGAGTACCCCGATAATACAGAAAATGCCAAAGGCAATCCCGATCAGTGAAAGGGAACTGCGGAGTTTGTTGTTGTTCAGTTCCTGAACGGACATTTTAAAACTGTTCCAAAAAATGGAGAGTGACTTAAGCATCTTTCAAAATTAAAGCAGGCAGGTGCTTTAAAAACCGGTTTTTAGATGAACGGAAAATATAGAAGATAAGCAATGCATTTTATTGAGCCGCGTAAAGAAAAATTGCCGGTTTCGGTTTTTCGGTCATCGAAGCAAAGTTTAATTTTTTTGAACCAGACATCAAATCCTCAATCACCGTTCCTTGCGTAGCACACTTGTACTGCAGTAATGCGTGGCAGCATCAGCCTCATTTTTTGCAAACTTCAACACGGCGCCAGCCGGTGAGTTTATCTTTTAATGAAGTTGACCGAACCAATCAATAAAATAAATGTTTGTAATGTTGATATGGAACCGGGCAAAAATATTATACATAAAAAAAATTAACTGGCATCTGTGCCTTATTTTTGCAGCGATCTCCTCACAACCAATCTTGACTAGTATGACCTGGAAACAAGTGTTCTCATCTTCAATAGGAAGAAAATTAACGATGGGCTTAACGGGTATTTTTCTGATCACTTTTTTAATAGTACACATGGGCATCAATGCCTGTATGTGGGCCGCCGTTTATTTTAAGGATGATCACGGCGAAATGTTTAATAAGGCTGCCAATTTTATGGGTTCTATGGTAGTCATCCGCATTATTGAGTTTGGTTTATTCTTTTTCATATTCCTGCACATTATACAAGGTTATATGCTAACTGTTTATAACCGCAGCAAACGTGCAGTTGGTTATGCAGTAGATTATGGCAGCAAAGGCAGCAAATGGTACAGCCGCAGTATGGGTTTGCTTGGTACGCTTATTCTTTTGTTTCTCATTATACACTGGCTGCATTTCTGGATACCTTCCCGCTTTACAGGTGTTGAAGAAGTAGAATACAATGGCGTTAAAATGCATAACATGTTTGCCTTAATGCAAACTACTTTTCAGCAGCTTTGGGTTGTAATACTGTATGTGCTTGGTTGCATTTCATTGGGCTATCACCTGGCGCATGGTTTTCAAAGCGCTTTTAAAACAATTGGTGTGCACAACAAAAGGTACCAAACCATGCTAACAGGATTGGGCTATGCTTTTGCAATTGTGGTTCCTTTTGTGTTTGCGATGATGCCCATAACTATGTACCTGGGATGGGTGAAGTGATGAACTGGAGATGCTGAGTATTGATCTGAACGTTGAAGAGTGCGACGCAACACACGATCAATTGAAAAACAAAAGTTCGGTTCACACATTTCTTTACTGACTTTTATTAAGACATTTCGAAATAGCTGAATATATAAACCTTTCTGTATGCTTGATGCTAAAATTCCCGCCGGGCCGCTTGACGATAAATGGACAGACTACAAAGGCCATTGCAAACTGGTTAACCCAGCCAATAAACGTAAGCTTGAAATTATTATAGTAGGCACAGGTTTAGCCGGTGCTTCTGCCGCTGCATCACTTGGTGAACTGGGTTATAAAGTGAAAGCATTTTGCTTTCAGGATTCTCCGCGCCGTGCACACAGTATTGCTGCTCAGGGTGGCATTAATGCAGCCAAGAATTACCAGAATGATGGTGACAGCGTATTCCGTTTATTCTACGATACCATCAAAGGCGGCGACTACCGTGCACGTGAATCGAATGTGCACCGCCTTGCGGAAGTAAGTGCTAATATTATTGATCAATGTGTGGCGCAGGGCGTACCCTTTGCACGTGAATACGGAGGCATGCTAAGCAACAGAAGTTTTGGTGGCACACAGGTACAAAGAACTTTTTATGCTGCCGGCCAAACAGGCCAGCAATTATTGATAGGCGCATACCAGGCATTGGAAAGGCAGGTAGCTTTGGGCAATGTAAAAATGTACACCCGCCACGAAATGCTGGAAGTGGTAATGATAGATGGCAAGGCACGTGGCATTATTGCCCGCAACCTTGTAAACGGCGAACTGGAAAAACATTTTGGTCACGCAGTTTTGTTGTGCACCGGTGGTTATGGCAATGTGTTTTATCTTTCTACCAATGCCATGGGCAGCAATGTTACCGCAGCATGGAAAGCACACAAGCAGGGCGCTGCATTTGCGAATCCATGCTTTACGCAAATTCATCCTACATGTATTCCGGTATCAGGCGATCATCAGAGCAAGCTTACTTTAATGAGTGAGAGCTTAAGAAATGATGGAAGAATTTGGGTGCCCAAAAAACAAGGCGATAACCGCAAAGCCACAGATATACCCGAAGAAGAAAGAGATTATTATTTAGAAAGAAGATACCCCGCATTTGGTAACCTGGTGCCAAGAGATGTAGCCAGCCGCGCTGCTAAAGAAAGATGCGATGCAGGTTATGGCGTAGGCACTTCGAAGCAGGCAGTGTATCTCGATTTTGCCGCAGCCATTGAACGTTACGGAAAAACAGAAGTCGGCAAGTTGGGAAAAGACAATGTTTCACAAGAAGAAGTGATTGAACTGGGCAAAGAAGTTGTAAAAGAAAAATACGGTAACCTTTTCGATATGTACGAAAAGATCACTGGCGAAAACCCGTATGAAGTTGCCATGCGCATTTACCCTGCCGTACATTATACCATGGGCGGCCTTTGGGTTGATTATGAACTGCAGACTACAGTGCCGGGCTTATACTGTTTGGGCGAAGCTAACTTCAGTGACCATGGTGCAAACCGCTTGGGTGCAAGTGCATTGATGCAGGGCTTAGCTGATGGGTATTTTGTAATCCCCTATACTATCGGTAATTATCTTGCCGATGAAATTTACAGCAAAGCCATTTCAACAGATCATCCCGGTTTTGCACAGGCAGAAAAAGAAGTAAGAGACCGTATCAATAAACTCATGAGCATTAAGGGCAAACAGACTGTTGAAAGTTTCCACAAACGCCTTGGCAAGATCATGTGGGACAAATGCGGCATGGCCCGCAATGAGGAAGGATTAACACAGGCCATTGCAGAAATACAGGCTTTGAAAAAAGAATTCTGGAGCGATGTAAAAATACCCGGCAGCATCAATGAAATGAACCCTGAATTAGACAAAGCGGGCCGCGTGGCAGACTTTATAGAATTAGGGGAATTGATGTGCAAAGATGCCCTCGACCGTAATGAAAGTTGTGGCGGTCATTTCCGCGAAGAATCACAAACACCCGAAGGTGAAGCCATGCGCGACGATGCAAATTACATGTACGTTTCGGCATGGGAGTTTAAAGGAGAAAGCGATTGGGAATTGCACAAAGAACCATTACTGTACGATGTAGTAAAACCAAGCCAGAGGAATTATAAATAAGCCGAAATATTTTCAAATTAATACATTAGTATTATCATGGAACATTACAACATGAGTCTCCACCTAAAAGTTTGGAGACAAAACAACAGCAGGGACAAAGGGCATTTTGAAAATTATAAAGTTGACGGCATTTCAAGCGAAATGAGTTTCCTCGAAATGTTCGATGTGCTCAATGAAAGGCTTATTACCGAAGGCAAAGAACCCATCGCATTCGATCACGATTGCCGCGAAGGCATTTGTGGTATGTGTTCCATGTATATCAACGGAAAACCGCACGGTCCCTGGAAAAGCAATACAGTTTGCCAGTTGCACATGCGTGCTTACAAAGATGGCGATACTATTGTTGTTGAACCGTGGCGTGCAAATGCTTTCCCTGTTATCAAAGATTTGATGGTAGACCGTTCTGCTTTCGACCGTATTGTGCAGGCTGGTGGTTATATCAGCGTAAACACTGGTAATGCCGTTGATGGTAATTCACTGCCCATAGAAAAAGATAAAGCTGATGCATCTTTCGCAGCAGCTATGTGTATTGGTTGTGGTGCCTGCGTTGCGGCTTGTAAAAACAGTAGCGCTATGTTGTTTCTTTCTGCAAAAGTTGCGCATCTCGCATTGTTGCCGCAGGGAGAACCTGAGCGCAAAAAGCGTGTTGTAAGTATGGTTGCCCAAATGGATAAAGAGGGCTTTGGTGCCTGCACCAACACGGGTGCCTGCGAAGCTACCTGCCCCAAAGATATTTCGCTCAGCAACATTGCAAGGCTTAACCAGGAGTACCTGATTGCAAGCCTTACCGCCGATAAATAAATCGATTCATTTATTAATAAACTTAAAGGTTGTTTCGGTTTTGAAACAGCCTTTTTTTATTAACCCAACTAAAGCCTTTCATGGTATCGTCTCTTGCGTCGCACTCTTGTACAGCTTGCCCCGCTTGAGGCGGGGTTCAGATTATGAATAAAGCGACTGCCAAACGCCGGCATATAAATTATTGGCAAAACCCGCAGATTTATTCTGCAAAAAAATACTTGCGTAAATTGCATACATAAATATTATTGTATGAGTTATAAGCTTCCAGCCGGTACGCATATTGGCCATGTACATTTAAAAGTTTCAGAACTGGAAAGGTCGTTAGATTTTTATCATGGGCTTTTAGGCTTCGAAATCATGCAGCGTTATGGTGACCAGGCTGCATTCCTCTCAGCAGGTGATTATCATCATCATATTGGTTTAAATACATGGCACAGTAAAGGCGCAGCACCGGCTAAAGTGAATTCAGTAGGCTTGTATCACACAGCCATTGTTTACCCGGAAAGAAAAGACCTTGCAGCAATTTTAAAAAGGCTGATGGATGAAAAATATCCATTAAACGGCGCAGCCAATCATGGTGTATCCGAAGCGCTTTATTTAAACGACCCGGATGGTAATGGCGTAGAACTTTATTGGGATAAACCAAAACAGGAATGGCCTTTTAATGAAGAAGGAAATTTGCAAATGGTAACAGAACACCTGGATATAGAAGACCTGCTCTCAGAATTAAATACATAATGCCCAACAATTATTTTCAGTTTAAACAGTTTACTGTCCAGCAAGAAAACTGTGCTATGAAAGTGTGCACAGATGCCTGTTTGTTTGGGGCATGGGCAGCAGAAAATATAAAGCTTAAAACTGAAAATATTTTAGATATCGGAACAGGCACCGGATTGTTATCATTAATGCTTGTGCAAAAAAATCCTGCTGCAAAAATTACTGCAATTGAAATAGATAAACCTGCTGCAATGCAGGCTGCTGCTAACTTTAACGCTTCGCTGTGGAAAGAACAGTTACAGGTTTTTAATACATCCATTCAGTTTTTCAACCAATCAACGAATCAACATTACGATTTCATTATCTGTAACCCGCCGTTCTTTGAAAACGATTTAAAGAGTGTTAACAAAGAATGCAACCTTGCCCTGCACAGTGAAGCTTTGAGTTTGAAAGAACTGTTATTATCAATAGGCTTAAACTTAAAGGATGATGGAAGTTTTGCTGTGCTGTTGCCCTTTCACCGCACAAAATATTTTGAAGCACTGGCTGCTTCGAAAGGTTTTTATTGTGCAGAAAGAGTAGTGGTAAAACAAACCCCGAAGCATAATTATTTCAGGAGCATGCTGCATTTTACAAGAACTGAAACTGCAATGGTTGAAAAAGAAATTATTATAAAAAATGAAAGCAACATCTACACGCCTGCCTTTACTGATTTGCTAAAAGATTACTATTTGAATTTGTAAAGCTCAAAGAAATTTAGTGAGTTTAACCACAGAGTTACACAGAGTGAAGAATCACAGCGTTGCACAGAGTGAACTTTGTGAATGATAAAGTTGACTGCACAGTGCCCCAGAGAATTACCGAACGTACAAGAGTGCGACGCAAGAGAAGCCTCATAGAAGTACCTCAGCTGGGCTCAAAAAAAATATTTCTTTTGCTTAAATATTATTGCCAACCACT
>JANXWM010000616.1 GCA_025351145.1 Chitinophagaceae bacterium | reverse complement strand
ATTTTTTCAGGGATGAATGTTCCGTTTTTCTGCTGAATGTAAATACTGCATGGCTGCCCCGGAGAACCTCCTATAATTATATCATCCAAGCCATCTTTGTTCAAATCATATTTAGAAAGGCAGGGGCCGTTATAGGAGAATTCACTAATAAGCAATTGCTGCCTGTTAAAGTCATTAATAGTAGTATCCAGGTTAACTGGATATTTTATGGGAACTTGAATTTCAGTAAACCATTTCGTAACAGGCTTAGCTGCGGATATTTTGTCAACTGCATCTTTTTCGTTCAGGTTAAGCAATTGGTTTGCTTTTACATCATAAAGTTTTTGTGCTTTGCCGCTGCTCCATGTGATGAACATTGAATCAACTTTGGCAGCGTTACCTAAACCAAAATGCAGCGTGAATGACACGTTTGAAAGATAGCCCCTTGCAGGATTTTGTTCTATTGTTTGTGTTTGTCCATCGTAAAAGATTTTAAGCTTTGCACCCAGGCCCTGTGTATTACCAGCGTTGCCGGTAAGATGAACATTGAGGTAATGATTACTGTTTAATTTTTGAGATTCATTTTTATAAATAAATGCCGGCTGATTAATATTATTTACAACAAGGTCGAGGTCGCCATCGTTGTCTAAATCCGCGTACACTGCACCGTTGCTGTTTGAGTGCTGACTAATGCCCCAGTCCACACCCTTGTTTTCAAACTCATTGCCTTGCTTGTTTTGAAAAATATAATTGATCACATTTGATGAAGGCATTTTCTTTATGATGTCCATTACATCTTCCCGCTGCAGCCTTCCTTTTTCTTTTACATAATCATTCATGTAATTGATAAAATCAAGGTTGGTATAATCGCGGAAATAACCGTTGGTTACAAACAGGTCTTTCCATCCATCGTTATCATAATCTGCAAATAGTGCGCTCCAGCTCCAGTCTGTATTTGATATGCCGGCAATCTGCCCAATTTCGCTGAAAGTGCCGTTACCATTGTTCAACTGCAGCATATTGCGCATATACTGATAATAAAAGCCACTCCGCACATTTAAATTTTGTTTTGCATAATTATCAGGTGTAAGCAAAAGCTTTTGCCTGTGGTTATCTTCGGGCAGCATATCGAGTGTAAAAATATCTGAAAGTCCATCGTTGTTAATATCCGCTACATCATCGCCCATCGAAAATTGGCTGGTATGCCCAATGCTTTTTTCCATCGCATTGGTAAACGTTCCGTTCTTGTTGTTGATGTATAAATAATCGGGAACCGAGTAATCATTTGATACATAAAAATCGGGCCAGCCGTCTCCGTTAAAATCTGAAATACCAAGCCCCAAACCATAACTTAACTCAGAACCATTGATGCCAGATTTGGTTGTTACATCTTCAAATTTTCCATTAGTTTGTTTGAATAATCTTAAGCCTTTTTCCGGGCTGTCTTTCTTAAAAAGTTCTGCCGTACTTGCCTCATTAAGAATAGGCAGGTTTTTAGGGTTATGGTTCAGCAGCAGCATATCAAGGTCGCCATCTTTATCGTAGTCAAGAAAATAAGCCTGGTTGCTGTAGCCGGTACTTGCAAGGCCATAAGCAGCAGCCTTTTCAGTAAAAGTTGGTATGCCGCGGCTATTATTACCATTATTTATAAAAAGCTGATTTGCTCTTTTCTCAGCCGGTAAAGATCCCGAATAACACAAGTAAATATCGGGCTTACCGTCCGAGTTTATATCTACCACATTTACACCGGTTTTCCAGGGGCCATACCTGCCACCGGCACCAGATATAGAAGTAATATCCTCGAAATGCATATTGCCTTTATTCAGGTACAGTTTATTGTCACCCATGTTCGATGTAAAATAAAGATCAACCAGCCCATCATTATTAAAATCACCAGCTGCTACGCCGCCTCCATTGTAAAAATATTCATACATCAGTATGTTTGTATTCAAGCCTTCTGTAAGTGTGTTTTGAAAACTTACATTGGTTTCTTCCGGGCTTAGCAGCGTAAACAATTCTTTTCCTGTTGCGGTGTTCGCTGTTGCATCTTTAGCTTTTTCAGTTTGGGTATTGCAGGCACTTAAAAAATACAGGCAAAGAAACAATGAGCAGTAATATATTCTGATAGCTTTCATTGAAATGGGCAGTGTTAATAGAAATGGTTTTTAAATGCATTTTTATGAGCCAGGTGCCAAAGCTACTATTAAACTTTGTTGCGTCGCACTCTTGTACGTTCGGCACATGTTTCGGCAATAAGCATTAGCAAAAAATATACAGGCAGGTTTTAATGCTGCAGCCCGGCTGTTGATTGCTCATAGTTGTTCCGAACGTACAAGTGAGTGACACAACGATGTATAATAGCAGCACTTCTGCCCGCAACCAAATTGTTCTTGTTAATCAAAAAATTACTGCAGGTTGCTGGTTCCCTGATAAGTAAAAAAATCTATCCCGTTGCCGGGATAGATTTTTAATGTGGTTAAAATATATTGGATTAATAACCCGGGTTTTGAATAAGTTTACTGTTTCTGCTCATTTCATCCCTGCCGATAGGGCGGTAATACATTTTATCGTTCCATATCCTGGTTTCATTTTCTGTATTATCTACAGAAGTGTAAGTATAATCATAAACCGTAGGATCATATCTGTAAGGAACAAGTGCTGACTTACCTGGTTTTAAAGTTGCAGTTACTTTAATGGCTTTAATTCCACGACCAACAGTTTGCGCGGGAATCATCCACCTGCGTGCATCATGATAGCGGTGTTCTTCGTAAACCAGTTCAATCCTGCGTTCGTTTCTGTAACGGTTCACTAAGTCGCTACCTGCATCTTCTACAGCTGGCATACCTGCACGGAACCTGATTTTATTTAACCAGTTTCTTGCTTCAGTTTCCTGGCCCAATGCAAGGCTTGCTTCTACATAGTTCAGTACCATTTCTGTGTAGCGGATAAATGGCCATGGAATTATCTGGGCATTTGACTGGTTATCTGCAAGTGCAGGGTTAGGATCAATAAACTTCCTGGTATAATAATGCGTGCGGCTGCCATTCCAGTTTTCTACCACTGATTCACGTGTGTCAATACCATTAATAGTTCCGCCATTTCCATCATCATAATAGCCCGTTTGTACCTGGCTTACAGGATCTTTTCCAGCTACATCTGCAGGCCTTGGTTTCCAATCGGCACCATCATAAAGAACGGTGGCATAAAAACGGGGATCGCGGTTTACATAAGGGTTGGCCTTTTCTGCGGAGTTATTCCAGTCGAATTTAGTACCATCCATCATTTCGTAATCATCTACGAGCAGTTGAATAGGTGTATTTCCGGCCCAGTCATGATAGCCATTAGGCCCATTATTAATGCCGTAATGAAGACCGCCTAAAGGCCAGTTGTCTTCTTGTGTGTAAAGAGCTGAAGCGGAACGTTGAAATATAAGCTCAGTTGCAGCCGCAGCATCACCAACAGCACTTTGACCGCCCATTGCTATTGAATTATAATTCGCCTGCCCTTCTGCGGCAGAGACTGGGGCAGTTAAATCTAATTTATAACCCTGACCAGCATCAAGTACAGCTTTGGCAGCAGCCTGAGCAGCCTGCCACCTTGCTTGCCTGTCACCAGAAGTGTAGGCAACCAATTCAATATTTGAATAGCTGGATAACACACTTGAATTTGCTTTTGCAGTAGAAGCATCGTGTAGGTCACTTGCGGCATACAGCAGTACACGGGCTTTTAAAGCCATTGCCGCTATTTTTGATGCACGGCCGGCGCTTGTAGTTTTACCATCAAGCAATGTTGCGGCTTTGTCTAAATCTGACACGATGAAATTAACGCACTCCTCGTAGGTGTTCCTTGCAATAGTATAATCTTCGTTAAGGCCATAAGGTTTATCAATTAAAGGCACACCGCCATAAAATCTAACCAATTGCTGATAATAATACGCCCTTAAAAAGTAAGCCTCGCCTAACAGTTTGTCTTTAAGAACTGCATCCGTGAAAGTGGCTGTAGGGAGATTTGCAATAGCGATGTTCGCATCACGTATTGCCGTGTACATGTTGTCCCAATAATACGTAGGGCTGAACCATGCCAGATTATCAGGGGTTTCAGTACCCTGTGTAAATGTATTGATGTTTCTGCCGGCATGTGTAAACATGGCTTCGTCTGTATACGCAGCGAGCGACTGTTCTTCAAAACCGCCATAACCAAGAGACGAGTAAACGCCAAAAATAAAGGCTTCTGAAAGTGCTCCATCAGCCCAGGTAGCATCACTGGAAATTTTATCTTTTGGCTGGGTGTTCAGAAAATCCCTGTTACAGGAAACATTAAACAGGAAAAGCGTAGTTACTATGCCTGTTACAAATTTTATTTTTTTCATATTTCAATAGTTTAGAAAGTTAATGTGAAGCCTGCATTAAAAATCCTTGATTGTGGATAATAAACACCACTTTCTGCAGTTGCTTCCGGATCATATATTTTGTTTTTAGAAAAAGTAGCCACATTCAAACCATTTACAAATAATCTCAGGTTGCTGATGCCAGCTTTTGCAAGTGTGCTTGAAGGCAAATTATAGCCCAACTCAATATTCTTTAAGCGGATATAATTCTTACTGAACAAATAATAAGTGTTCTGGCCAAAATTACCCCCGGTATAATATGTATCACCACGGCTTGCAAGCCTTGGATCTACGCTGCTTGGGTTGTCAATAGTCCAGCGGTGATCGTAAGAATATTTCAGGAAATTACCTATATCTCCTGACTCTGTTTGAATACGGATAGAAGCACCTGTTGCACCCTGGAAAAGAACACTAAGATCAAACCCTTTGTACTTAAGGTCTATTGTAGCACCAAAGTTAAAAGTAGGCGTACCACTTTGATCTAAGCGTACCTTGTCGTCACCGGAAATCTTACCATCCCCATTTACATCTTCAAATTTCATGTCACCAGGAAGTAACTGGCCTGTTACACCGCTGTAATCAATGGTGTTTTTGTTAATTTCATCCTGGTCTTTAAATGCTCCTGCTGATTTATATACCAAATAAGCGCCTATAGGGCTGCCTTCCTGTTTCTGATAGGTAGGTGCACCTGGTATTTCATCCATAAATACTACCTTATTTTTAGCGTAGCCGCCGTTGATTCCAGCTCTTAGCGTTATATCCTTACCGAGTTTAGCGTTATATCCTAAATTAAACTCAAAACCCCTGTTATCAACCCTGCCGGCATTTACAGGTGGCAGCCTGGAGCCGATCCCTGAAGAAGCGGGGGTAGAACCAACTTTTGCAATCAGGATTTGATCCCTTTTATTGTAGAAATACTCTAATGTAAGATCTACTTTATTATTAAACAGGGTTGCATCTAAACCTACATTGTAATTATTTGCCCTTTCCCA
>JANXWM010000472.1 GCA_025351145.1 Chitinophagaceae bacterium | reverse complement strand
AGAGTGCGACGCAAGGATGCTCAATACTTATTCAAATGTTTGGCCCATAGTATTAATATTTATGTACCTGCTTTCTGTCGAGAAGCGGCTTTAGTTGCGTCGCACTCTTATACTTCCTGTTCATTATAGAGCAAGCCTTATCTTGCCAGCACCATTTGTTTTGTACCAATCAATTTGCCATCAATAATCAATGAATAATTATATGCACCACTTGCAAGTGTTACTGCATCTACGTTTAAACTGCCCTTGCCACTGCCTGAAATGTTTACAGTCTTTAAAGTTTTACCTGTATTGTCCGTAATGAAAATTTGAGCACTGGTAAATTTTTGAGGAAGGTTATAAGCAATTGTTGTTGTATGTGTAAAGGGGTTTGGAACATTTTGTTCTAAAGATGCATTGGATAAAATAATACTTGTTGCATTTTGTATTGATGAAGAATTATTTGAAAGTACGAGTGCTTTTAAATCGTCAATCTGTTTTTGAAGACCATCGATCTTGGCATCTTTTGCATCGTTCATCTTGGAGAGCTCCTGTACTGCTTTTACAAGCGGCACTACAAAATCGCTGTAACTTAATCCGTAAGCATCTTTAGTGTTTTGTGGTTTGTAAACACCGCTGAAATCATAACCAATTTTTTTAGCTGCTGCTTCTACATCCTGCGCTACAAAACCTGTATATAATATTTTTTCTTTAGCAACAATGGCAGCCTCACGCATCTTTTGTATTTGACCATTTTCTTTATGTTTGTTTGTGGTATCTGTTGATGCCATTAGTTTATTAAGCCCGTGAATGTCATAATTGTAAGTGGAAGGTTTCAATAGATTTATAAAGTCAAGTCCGGGAACATTTTCTTTAATGTTCTTCTTAAATCTTCCATCGGAAACAATAACAATGCTTACTGCTGCTTTTACTGAGGTCACAGATGCATTACCAAGCATTACCTGGTTGCTGGCTGTAGCTGAAGCACCCGCTCCGATAGATGTACTATTGCTAAAAGTGGAAATACCAAAACCTGCAGCCTGCCCTAATGCTGTATTGTCATTTCCGGAGTTATTATATGCTAAAGCATTCTCACCAACGCCTACATTTCCTCCGCCAGTTGTATTACCCAATAAAGCCGCATCCCCTACAGCTACATTACTACTACCGCTTGTATTGCTCCAAAGGGCAAGGTAACCACTTGCAGTATTATAGAAGCCACTTTGATCGCTGACGCTGCCTATGTTTTTGTAAAGGGCCTGATAGCCATTTGCTGTATTGTAAGTGCCGTCCTGATTGCCGTAAAGAGCCTGATAACCGTTTGCAGTATTTAAAGAACCCCCGGTATTGCTGAAAAGCGATTTTGAACCTACAGCGGTGTTGCCGCTTGGACCACTTCCTTCATCGTTAGATACAGTATTATACATAGCAGAATCACCAATAGCAACTAAATTCGGCAGGTAAGAATTCGAGAAAAGTGCACCAGCACCAATTGCAACATTGCCATAACCTCTTGTATTACTCCATGCCGCTTCAAAACCTGATGCAGTATTATTTGTTCCGGTAGTATTTGCAAAAAGACTTTCATAACCATTTGCTACATTATTATTTCCGGAAGTTGCATATAGCGTATAGCTGCCAGTTCCTGTATTATAACTACCTGTAGCATTATATAGTGCCCCGTATCCATTAGCAACATTGCTTACTCCAGATAAATTAGTGTAAAGTGCATAACCACCGGTTGCAGTATTGTAACTGCCGGAATAATTAGCATTAAGAGCTGCGAAACCGGTTGCCGTATTATCTGTACCACTATTATTAGCGTATAAAGCAGAACCACCACTGGCAGTATTTTCATTGCCGGTAACGTTATTTTGAAGAGATGTTCTTCCAATAGCTGTATTGTTGGCTCCAGTTGTATTAAAGAACATTGCATTATAACCAAGCGCTGTATTGTAGCTGCCATGATCATTTGTAAAAAGTGCATATTTTCCAAATGCTGAATTATCATTACCATCAACATTTGAAAATAACGTACCATATCCATTTGCAGTATTCTCGATTCCGGTTGTATTAGAATTAAGAGACCTTATTCCAAATGCAGTATTTCGCGTCCCTGT
The DNA here is from genome assembly GCA_025351145.1 of Chitinophagaceae bacterium. Lineage (GTDB taxonomy): Bacteria > Bacteroidota > Bacteroidia > Chitinophagales > Chitinophagaceae > Limnovirga. The sequence goes on along the minus strand of JANXWM010000472.1, from coordinate 4,685 downwards.
ATTGAATGTACTGTTATCAAGAATACCCGCCCATGTATTATTTACTTTAAATACTAAAGACTGCGCATCTGTTGTGCCAATAAAATTTGTTGCAGCATTTGTACCTGCGTTACCAGTAAGAGACCAGTTGGTTTTTGGTGTTATGGCTTTCCAACCCGTGCCATCGTAATAATAAAAGCCGGCAGTACTGTTGGTTTGATAAATCATTAAGCCCGCTGCAGGGGTGGCAATAGCATTTCTCTGCGTAACAGTCATGCGGGGGATAAGCAATCCTTTTGTGGTGGAATTTATTTCCAAAAGTGAAGATGCATTAGGCGTGGTAGTTCCAATACCCGCTGCGCCGGTTGAGGGGAAAATGTTTTGTGCAGAACTTTTATTATTCAGAAGGAGCAGGTACAAGACAACTATAACGGAGAATGTAATTTTTTTCATGATGATTTTTTTTGAGTTAATTAGTTATTAGTGTATTAAAGCGAATAAGTTTGAAGAGAGCTTAATTTTTTTGTTGGTTCATAAGTGTACGTTTTGATGTTAAGGACTGAAATAAACTACTCAAAAGTATTCCTATTGTGGACAGTATTCAATACCAGAAAATAGTGAAATGTAGAGTTTACAAACAGTTATTATACCATAAATATGGTATGAAAATTTGTTGGCGTGTTAACGAAAAGGAGTTAAAGGTTTACGCCTTAAAGTGTATAACAGTTTACATCGAATCAATTTTTAAAATGAAGTTTAGGTACGCCCTAACCGGAATGCAAGTTCGCTACGTGAATGAACATTTAATTTTCGGTAAATATTTTTGATATGAGAGTTAAGGGTTTCAATCGAAATAAAAATATCAGAAGCAATTTGCTTATAGCTTAAACCTTTTATTAGAAGATGCAGGATTTCCTTTTCGCGTTCTGTAAGGTTCGCTTCATAAACTATCAAACTTTTTTGCTGAAATTGCAGGAAATAATCGAGAACTTTTGAAGCGATCATTCCATTCATTGGGCTTTCCCCTTTGTACACAGCGTCTATTGCATCCAGAATTTTTTGTGGGCTATCTTTCTTTAAAAGATAACCGTTCGCTCCTGCTTTAATGGCCCCGAAAATTTTTTCATCATCCTCAAACACGGTAAGCATAAGGACTTTTATTTCAGTCCATCTTTTTTTAATTTCCCATACTCCCTGTATGCCGTTTATACGCGGCAGGTCAATATCCATCAGCACAACATCCGGCTTTTGCAATTCAAATAAGGAAATCATTTCATCGCAATCTTCTATTTTATGAATGAGTTTCAAATTTTCATTCAATTGTAAGATGATCGAAATAGTAGTTCTGTATTGAAAATTATCTTCTATAATTGCAACATTGATCATAATTAAAAAACAATAAATCTACTTATTATATGTGTTTGCTCTTATGCCATAAACTTGGTATTTTAAAAGGATAGTGCAAGATGATACTGATGATTGTCCCCTTGCCTTCTTTGCTTTCAATTATTATTTTTCCATTTAATTCTTCTGTCCTTTTTTGTATGTTTTTCCACCCGGTACCGTTTCCTTTTATTATCCCGTCAAATCCGTTTCCGTTATCTTTTATTTCAAAGTAAAATTTGTTATTCCTGATGAATGTCTGCACATTACATTTTGATGCTTCAGAATATTTTATTGTGTTATTGATTGCTTCTTTAAAAATGAGAAATAAATTTTGCCGAACATCGCCAGGCATCATCATATTATTTTTCACTCTATCACATTCAATATCCAGCACAATATTTTTTGCAAAACAAACAGGCGATGCATATTTGTACATTAATTCTTTAAAGCTTTTAAAGGTATCGTGCTGCGGATTTGTAGCCCATGCAATTACCTCAAGTTTATCAATCATTTCTGTTGCATTGTTTTTGATGAGTTCAGTAAGAAATGGATTATTCATATTGGTTTGCAAAATTTCAGAATACACCTTTATGCTACTGAGTGTAGCACCAACGTCATCATGCAGATCACGATGTAGCCTTTGGCGTACACTTAAAACTTTCATTTTTTGTTTTAAACGAAATTGAAATAATGTATTTATTACTATTATAATGATTATCGCTATTGAAGAAATAAACCACCATGTTTCCCAAAAAGGCTGGAGTATTGTAAAACTAAAAACAACGGGGTCGCTCCACACAAGGTTGCCGGTTCTTGCTTTAACGTGAAATGTATATTTTCCGGGGGATAAATTTACAATGGAAACCAAATTATTGGAAGAGGGGGCACTCCAGGCAGTATCCATGGGTTTCAGTTGATATGAATATTCCATGTGGGAAGCGTCTGTAAGACAGGTGCCAATAAATTGTATCCCTATTGAATTTTGCGAATAAGCCAGGCTAAGATGATGTGGTATCTGGAAATAACTATCCACAGAATCTCCATAAAGAGTCCAGTCTGTTTCTTTCATATTCAGCATGACTTTTTCTATCACAATTTGCGGGGTTGCTTTTGTAAATTGCAATTGATTGCTATTAAATTTAATCAGCCGATCCACGGCACTTATCCATACATTCCCTGTATCATCAGCAATAATTTGCCCAACAAGTGATGCGTCATCAACGATTCCCTGCTCCCTGCCAATCGTATACACATTTAACCCACTTAAATTCTTATTAGCATTTTGCAACACAGCCACACCTTTGTTAGTATTTACCCAAATATTTTGCTTTGTGTCAAAGGCAACGCTTACTATTTTGTTATTGGGTAGCCCATTGCTTGTATTGAATTGCAGAATATCTTTTACTTTATAATCATCTGTGATGGTAAATTTGATCAAGCCCTTACCTGCATTACTTACCCATATGCAACCTTGTCTGTCTTCATAGAAATAAGTATAATTCCCTTTTTCAATCATATCCAGTTCAGGCGGAGCTTTTATAATTTCATTCTGTTTTGTAATAAAATAAACTCCTTTTAAATAAACATTTACAATACCAATACCTGAACGGGTAAACAGAACAGAAGTAGATTTGGGGAAAGTTTTTCCATTGTTATCTCTGTATATGCCAAAGCGCTTTTCATTTCCTACAAGTATCGTAGTATCACCGCAGAGAAATACACGGTTAGTTTGAGGATCAACTGCAAGATCATAAATATAATCATCGTGCTGAAGCGGCAACAGATCAGAAAAGTCCTGAAAATAAATACCATTAAAGCGAAATAATTTTTTGGACCGGGTGATAAACCAGATGTTGTTTTTATTATCCCTGTCAGAGCCTTCCACAACATCCTGTAAATAATTATCATGGTTATTGTAAGATGAAGGAAGCGGCAGGTTGCTGATGTGACCACTCTTGAAATATTGAGGTTCGTCTGCTCCAAAAATGAGCAATTGATCATTGCCGACTGGCACCATGAAAGGCTCCTTTTGATAAAAAGTTTTTTGATCCAAATAAATTTCAGCGAAGTTTTTTGGTTGTATTCTTATTAAACCATCATAGCTTGCTAACCAAAGATTATGGTCTTTATCTGCAAAAGGATAACCAATTGCGTTAGACATACTGTAGACGAATGAAAGCTTCTTCTCCGTTCCCGGCAGCGACCGGTAGCAGTATATGCCTTTATTTGCAACAAGAAGCCAAAAATTACTATCCTTGTCAACATAATAGGTAAAATACTGGCTCGTAGGAATGCTATCAATCAACAACTTTAATTGCTTGTGAACAACTTCATACAGGCAATTTTTAGTGTTTATAAAAATCCGGTTATTGATTTGCAGAAGATCATAAAAATGATTGTTAGCTGAATCCAGGACATTTTTTCCCAATACAATTACTTCATTCTTTTTCTTTAAAACCAACTTGTTTCCATAATTTATATAAATTCCATCTTCTGCCGAAATAAACTGTATAAAACGTGTATAAGGACTAATGTTATATCCCGTCTTCAGATTAACAGGTAGCCACACGCTGTCTGCGAAACGATATATGCCCTTTGAAGTGGAAGCCCATAATTCACGATCGTCCATTTCCTGAAATTTCCATACAGTGAATTCGGCATTATCATTTGTATGATGGGTTATAAATCTATCTCCCCTTAATTCGCAAATACCGCGTAAAGTACCTATCCATAACCGATGATAACTATCTTCATAAATAGCGTTCACATACATATCCTCCAGACCCTCCATATAGCCGTAGTTCACGAAATTTTTTCCGTTGAACCTGCTGAGTCCTCCGTTGCTGGTACCGATCCATAAAAAGCCATAAGAATCTTCGCAGGTGCTGGTAATTTGATTACTCGGGAGACCATCATTTACTGTATAGTTTATTATCGAAAACTGTTGCGCATTAGCAGGCATACATATGCATATTGTGAAGCAAAAAAAAATGTATCGACCGACAATTTTCATTTTTATAAAATTATTCTCTTGCAAAACTAAAACACCTATTGACCTGCGAGGATATCATAAAAGCCACTTTATTACAGCGTGATACTGGCATTGTTACTACCACCTTCTGCTTTGAAATTCATCATCTATTATAAACGCTTAACTTAATAAGGATTGCATTATTAAAATCGTTATACTTTGTAAATTAGACCAAATCCTTATAATCTTATTTTAATTTTATATTTATAGTGCATGTACTTCGCTGCAGCATTACTATCATCGTTCCTTGCGTCGCACTCTTGTGCGTTCGGATTATATATTGTGCTTT
>JANXWM010000455.1 GCA_025351145.1 Chitinophagaceae bacterium | reverse complement strand
ACAACAGATCCCTTCCCTCATTCGCCATCCAGCAAGCGCCGATGATAATTGATTTGCCCAAGATGATAATTCAAATGCGCCAACAGGTGCAGCAGGAAATATTCTGTCGTCATTTCGTAGCCAAAAACATTAGAAGGAAATATTTTTTTGATCTCATCCCCGCTTAAATTTTCGAGTGCTTTTTTCACAGCCGCAATTGTTTCATCAATAGAATTAATCAATACTGATAATGGAATATTTTTATCACTGAACTCTTTATCCCTTTGTCTTTCATAAGGAATATTACCCAGCATTTTGCCCACAAAATGTTTAAGGTTGCCCACAAGGTGCAGGCTTAAATTACCTGCTGAATTTGATATACCATCCTGTATTATCCACAAATCAGCTTCATTTGTATAGGCCGTAATTTCCTGTTTTAATTTTTCTAAATCCCTTTCAAAAAGCTGGCTTAAATTATCTTGAATCATAAGGAATATTTTAATTTAAATTAAGCATTATTGTACACTTTATAGATTGGTTCTCTTATGGGCAAACCTTTATCGCTGCAGATAAATTCCATTACCCCGGCGAGCTGTTCAGGCTTAACCCAATCGTTTGGATTTACTTCGGGCATACTCTTCCTATTAATCGCTGTATCAATGGTACTTGGTACAATTACAGAAGCAACTATGTTTGTTCCCTTGTTTTCTTCGTTGATAAAATCTGCCAGTTTGAACAGCAATGATTTAGTGAGTGCATAAGCGATCAAATCCTTTCCCTGTGCAGGGTTTATTGCCGGCCTTGCGCCTACAAATACCAATCTGCCGTAGCCATTTTGCTGCATGTGTTCTATTAAAGGGCGCGCAACAAAATAGGCTGTTTCAAAATTTAACGAGAACTGTTTTTGAATAACTGTACCATGCGTTGCAGTTACATTACCCATTGCAAAACCACCAACAAGCATCAGGGCTGCATCTACTTTTCCGTGTTTTGATAAAACAGTTTTTATAAAATCTTCCGTCTCTGTTTCGTTGGTAAGGTTAACAGTACTGAATTCAAAGCTGCCGTTACCCAATGCGAATTCAAGATGATCATTTTTGCCGTCTACTGCAACAACAGCATAACCTTCATCCAAAAACTTTTTTACTGTGGCAGTTCCAAGGTTACCGTTTGCACCGGTTATAATAACAGTTTTCATACGCTATTTTATGCTAAGGTAAATGTATTCGGTTTTGCATGTGTTACTCAGGTGATGTTTAAAATGAATAAAAAAAGCGCCGTCAAGGCGTTTGTATAGAAAACTGAATTTATAGTGATGTTGAATTTATTTGCTCAATAAAAATCAGAACGTACAAGAGTGCGACGCAAGAAAAGCTTCATAGTATTCCTTTAGTATGGCTCAAAAAAATGACAACGCCTTTTGCAACTTAGTTTTTACGCAACGCTTTAAAAGCATTGATTAATCCATTGGTTGAAGAATCGTGCGATGTTACGGGTTCTTCACTTTCAAGCTCAGGTAAAATTTTATTTGCCAGTTGTTTGCCCAATTCAACACCCCATTGATCGAAGCTGAAAATGTTCCAGATAACGCCCTGCACAAAAATCTTGTGTTCGTAAATGGCAATTAAATTGCCCAATGTTTCTGGTGTAATTTCTTTTACAAGAAATGAATTGGTAGGCCTGTTGCCCTGGAAAACTTTAAACGGTAAAAGTTTTTTGATCTCCTGTTTTGTTTTGCCTGCTTTAGTTAATTCGTCTTTTACTTCGGCTTCTGATTTACCGGTCATCAATGCTTCTGTTTGCGCAAAAAAGTTGCTGAGCAATTTTACATGATGATCGCCGATAGGATTATGGCTGATGGCCGGCGCAATAAAATCGCAAGGGATAATAACAGTTCCCTGGTGTATTAACTGGTAAAATGCATGCTGCCCGTTGGTGCCGGGTTCGCCCCAAATAACAGGGCCGGTTGAATAGCGAACTTCATCGCCGTTGCGGTCAACATACTTGCCGTTACTCTCCATATTACCCTGCTGAAAATATGCGGCAAAGCGGTGCATGTACTGATCGTAAGGAAGAATGGCTTCGGTTTGGGCATTATAAAAATTAGTGTACCAAACACCCAGCAGCGCCATGAGCACGGGTATATTTTTTTCGAATGGTTCTTTCTTAAAATATTCATCTACGGAGTATGCGCCTTTTAATAACTGTTCAAAATTTTGGTAACCAAGAGTTAATGCTATAGATAAACCAATAGCGCTCCAAAGAGAATAACGGCCACCAACCCAATCCCAAAAAACAAACATATTTTGCGGGTTTATGCCGAATGCAGTTACAGCTTTTTCGTTGGTACTTAATGCAGCAAAATGGCCTGCAATATGCACTTCATCTTTGGCATGTTCTAAAAACCATGAGCGTGCCGTGTGGGCATTGGTCATGGTTTCCTGTGTAGTAAAAGTTTTCGACGCAATGAGGAACAGTGTTTCGTCAGGTGTAACTTTTTTAAGTGTTTCGGCAATATGTGTTCCGTCAACATTGCTTACAAAATAAGTTTGGATGCCTTGTACCCAATATGGTTTTAATGCTTCTGTTACCATTAACGGCCCCAGATCGCTGCCGCCAATACCAATGTTTACAATGTATTTAATTGCCTTGCCTGTATAGCCTTTCCTGTTGCCGCTGTGAATAGATTCGCAAAAAGTTTTCATTTGTGCGAGCACTTTATGTACTTCGGGCATTACATCAACACCATCGCTCATTACAGGGTTGCCGGAGAAATTACGAAGTGCTGTATGCAGCACCTGCCGGCCTTCAGTTTCATTTATTGTTTCTCCGCTGAACATTGCTGCTATAGCTTCTTTTACATGGCACTCTTCTGCAAGCAGCATTAATAACTGCTGTGTTTTTGGAGTAATAATATTTTTTGAATAATCAAAGAGAATACCTTTGAAGCTGAGCGAAAATTTATTGAATCTTTCTGCATCATTTGCGAAAAACGTTTTCATTTTCATACGCTGCATTTCTTCTTCGAAATGCCTTTTTAATAAGAGCCAGGCCTGCGTAGTGGTGGGATTAATTTTTGGAAACATTAAGCAATAAATATTGGTGTTAAGTAATATGAAATTTATAAAGCGAAGTTATTTGTTTAAAATAAATCTGGCTTTTTAAAATTAACCACACTAACTAAAGTTAGTTATGGGGATTGGCTGTTTTTGTTCATTCTTAATCTGAACGTACAAGAGTGCGACGCAAGGATGTTTAATAGTGAAAAGAACGCCGGGTTCATAAATAGTTTATTTAAAAGAGCCGTAGAAATATATTTTTATCAGAGCAGCTCAATCACTTTTATGGTGCGTTCGATCATTTCTTTTGTAATGTTTAAGTGTGTAACCATTCTTACCTGTGTATGAGAAATAGCGATGGTTAGTATACCGTGATCTTTTAATATGGCGGCTAATTCTTTTGAGGTAAACCTTCCTTTTACTTCGAAGATTACAATGTTTGTTTCTACCGGTAATATTTCGCCAACGAAATCTTTACCAATTAAAGCCGTGCCCAACATTTGGGCATGCTGGTGATCATCTTCAAGCCGTTGCACATGATGATCGAGCGCATAAATGCATGCTGCTGCGAGATAACCGGCCTGCCGCAT
>JANXWM010000410.1 GCA_025351145.1 Chitinophagaceae bacterium | reverse complement strand
TCTTGCCGTGCGTTTTGCTAATGTTTATGTTATACCAGGAGATTGCTTCGTTCCTCGCAATGACGAATCATAATACAACAGTACAAGAGTGCGACGCAAGAGAAGCTCATAGAAATTCTTCTGACCGGTTCATAAAATTTGTATTACTCCCTTTTAGGGGTTGGGGGCAAATATTCACTCATTTCAACCTGGTACTGCATAGCAATTTCTTTTGCTTCATCGGCAAAATTTTCATCATCGCCTGCGTAAATAATGGCGCGGCTTGCGTTTACGAGCAGCCCGCAATCTTTGTTCATTCCATGCTTGCTTACATCTTCCAGACTTCCGCCCTGGAAACCAACACCGGGAACGAGTAAAAAATGATCGGGAATTATTTTTCTAATATTTGAAAGTTCTGATGCCTGCGTTGCGCCAACAACAAACATGAGGTTATTAGGTGTGCCCCATTGTGCAACTGTTCGCAAAACTTTCTCGTATAAAAATTCATCGCCGGTTTTTTGCATTTCAAAATCCTGTGCACCTTTATTGCTGGTTAAGCCGAGCACGATGGTCCATTTATCTTCATATTCAAGAAAAGGGCGAATACTGTCTTCGCCCATATAAGGCGCCACAGTGATGGCATCAAACTGCAGCGTTTCAAAAAAAGCTTTGGCGTATTGTGAAGAAGTGTTGCCAATATCACCGCGTTTTGCATCGGCGATTTTAAAGTGCGTAGAGGGAATATAATTTACCGTTTCTTCCATAGCCTGCCAGCCTTTTAAGCCCAGTGCTTCATAAAAAGCCGTGTTGATTTTATACGAAACACACTGTTCTTTTGTGGCATCGATAATGGCTTTATTGAATTCGAATATTGCATTGGGATGCTGCTGTAAATGCTTTGGAATTTTTGTAAGATCAGTATCTAAACCCACGCATAAAAAGGAACGCTTTTCTCTGATCTGTTTGATAAGTTGATAACGGTTCATGCTTTATTTTCTTTTAACGCGCAGCAAAACTAAATAACACGAACAATAAACAGGATTATAATTTATTCGGTACTAGTAGGTAGAATTTTTTGAGCCGTGCAGAAGGATATATATGAACCTTTGGTTGCGTCGCACTCTTGTGCGGTTGGATTAGGTATGAACAAAAAAATTCAAGCAATAAATTGGCTATATAGTATTTTTCAGTTTATCTGCATCAAATATTTTCCATAATTCAGCATTGGGATTTTTATCTCTGGATTTGATAATCTCTCTTCTCGAATCTCGGTTTAAGATTTTTAATGGCCTTTGTAGGTCATAATTTGGATCGGTATCTTCAAACCAAAAGATTTTTTCTTTATAGCATTCAACTATTGTTTCAATAAGTTTATTCAATGAATCATAGATGGTAATTAAAATTTCATGATCAACCGCACCATAGTCAAGCATTATGATCATTCTATATGAAATGGAGTTTTCGTTACAATCGATAAAAAACATTTCTCCTCCACCTCCTTCAAACAACATAAAAAGAGATTCATTCCAAAATTTATCGTTTGTGTTTTGATAATACTTGTAATTTTCGATTGATCTTTCAATTGAAGTAAAAATACCCAGTGGAAAAATCCACATTTCACCTAAAGAATATTTGTCACTCCAATTAATTCCATTTCTCCACTTATATAGTGCGTAAACTTCTTTGGGCAAGTCTATTGGCAGGTCTATAATTTTCTCGTCAATTTGTTTGCTATTCAGTCCGGGTTGTAACAGATGAACAATATGAGATTGGTTGCGTATTAATTCTTCCAGCAACTCATTCAATAAATTTTTCAGATATGTTTTCATAAATTACGGAATACGTTTAATGTTCAGTAAAGTTCCAACTGTACAAGAGTGCGACGCAAGTAAAGTTCAATTCATGTCCTAAAGCCGGGTTCAAAATTTCCTTACCCTTTCAATACTTGCTCCACAATTTTTCCAAACTTAAATACATCTTCGAAGGAACAGTACAAAGGAGCGGGAGCCACACGTATTACACCGGGTTCGCGGTAGTCGGTCACAATGCCGTTATTGTTTAATTCATCGTGAACTGCTCTGCCTTTTTCTTTAAAATACAAACACAATTGTGCACCTCTTTTTTCGGGATCTTTTGGGGTAATGATTTCGAATAAATTACTATTCAGTTGCTGCAAAATAAATTCGAGATAGCCGGTTAGCGTAACACTCTTTGCACGCATATTCTCTATGCCCGCCGCATCGAATAGTTCAAGCGATGCTTTTAATGCAACCATATTAAAAACCTGCGAGGTACTTAGGTTCCAGCCGCTTGCATCGGGTTTAGCGAAGAACCCTTTTTCCATTTTAAAACGCACTTTTTCATCGTTGCCCCACCAGCCCGCCAAACGTGGCTTGTCAATATTTTGTGCATGGCGTTCATGTACAAAAACACCACCCGCAGCACCGGGTCCTGCATTCAAATATTTATAGCTGCACCACACAGCAAAGTCAACATTCCAGTCGTGCAGTTTTGTGGGAACATTGCCTGCAACATGCGCCAGATCCCACCCTGCAATTGCGCCAACTTTATGCGCAGCATTAGTGATTGTTTCTATATCAAATAACTGGCCGGTATAATAATTAATACCGCCAAACAACACCAGCGCAAGGAAATCTTTGTGCTGATCAATTGCCAGCAAAATATCTTCTTCACGAATAATTTTTTCACCGTCTCGCGGTGTAATTTCTATAATAACATCTTCGGGGTTTAGGCCATAATGCTTGGCTTGTGTTTCCATTGCATACTGATCGGATGGAAATGCACCGGCTTCCATCATTATTTTATAACGCTGCGCAGTGGGTTTGTAAAAACTCAGCATCATCAAATGCAGGTTCACGGTTAAGGCATTCATCACCGTTACTTCTTCAGGGTTTGCGCCCACAATTTCTGCAAGTGAACCTCGTAAAAATTCATGATAAAACAACCACGGATTTTTGCCTTTAAAATATCCTTCAATGGCAAGCTCCCGCCAGGTTTGTAATTCAATATTAATAGCAGCTTCCACATTCTTTGGTTGTAGTCCAAGCGAATTGCCGCAGAAATAAATTACTTCCTTTTCATTGTGCTTAGGGAAATAAAATTGATCACGAAAATGTTTTAAATTATCTGCTGCGTCAAGCGATTGGGCGAATAGTAAAGTGTTTTCAAACTGCATAAAGCTATTAATATGATTGTAAATTTTTGTTGCTGTATATTATAAACTTCCCGTTCTTCCACCATCAACCGCAATGCTTACGCCATTAACATACGAAGCCGCAGGTGAAGCAAGAAAAGCTGCGACAGCGGCCACTTCCGAAGCTTCCGCAAAACGCTGCATAGGTACTTCTTCCATCATCTCTTTTTCAATATCAGCGCTTGCAATATGCCTGTCTCTTGCAATATGCAGCACAAGATTTTCAAGCCTGTTTGTTTTTGTAAAACCGGGTAAAACATTGTTTACGGTAATATTAAATTTACCCAATTCATTCGCCATTGTTTTCGACCAGGAAGCAACCGCTCCGCGGATTGTGTTCGATACACCAAGGTTTTTCAATGGTATTTTTACAGACGTAGAAATGATATTGATGATCCTTCCATAGCCTGCATTTTTCATTGATGGGGTTACCGCTTTGGTAAGAATATGATTGCAAATAAGGTGCTGGTTAAATGCATGCAGAAAAGCTTCTTCTGTTGCTTCTGCAATGGCTCCTGCTGCGGGGCCACCGGTATTATTGATAAGTATATGCACCTGGTTTTTTTGTATAAAATTTTCCATTGCAGTGCGCACTTCATCGGGCTTATTAAAATCGGCTACAAGATAATCATGGAGCTGCGGCGTATCAAGCTGCTGAATGGCCTCGATAAGCGACTCTTCGTTTCTTGACATTAAAATACACCTCGCACCAAGGTTTGCCAGCTCAACTGCGCAGGCAAGCCCAATACCCTGCGTACTTCCGCAGATGATAGCTGTTTTTCCGGTTAATGAAAGGTTCATAAAAATTCATTTGTACAAATGTAAATATGTTTCCTGTTTAAGGTTTGCCGTTTTTTGTTTTATGTTTTTTTGAAGATAATTATTAACCAGGCAGGAGGATATGCATGAAGCTTTTGTTGCGTCGCACTCTTGTACGTTCGGATTATGTATCGTCATTGCGAGGAACCCCCCGCCTGACGGGACGGGCAGGGAAGCCATTTCCTGGGTCAGAGTTATATTGTGGGGACTAAAGCTAAATTTGTAAGAAAGCAAATAGCTTGGACAAAGAAATAATCAGTAATTTTTTACCTGAAGGCTTATTAGCCCACTTTGCGATAATGAATGTAATAATGCTTGGAGATGT
>JANXWM010000407.1 GCA_025351145.1 Chitinophagaceae bacterium | reverse complement strand
TGTAAGCGTTACTACATCTGAAGGAAGAAAATTTTGTTCAAACACTTTCGCTTTTACAGCAGTAATTTTCTGTTTTATAATGACTGGATTCGAGTACAAAAAATCTTTTTCAGTTGGTTCGTTATTGTTTAATGTATAATGTATGGCTGCGCCTTGTTGTTGAAATTTTAATGCGAGCATTGCAGTATCGTTAAAGAAAACAGAACGGTACTGCATCAATGGCGGTGCAAGCTGAAACTCTTTCTGCGAGAAACTTTTAGACGAAAGCATAGTAAGGAGGCACAGTAAAACCACAGGGATTTTTACAGGCGAAAATGAGATGCAAGAAGCTATTCGCTTTGCTGGATTTTGTTCCAAACCCCGCTTCAGCGGGGCAAGCTGTACAAGAGTGCGACGCAACAGGTGATGCCATAGAATACTTCTGCCCGGTACATAAAAAAAGTATTCAAAATAAAATAGCGAACTAAATATGCTCATTAAACAACGGGTTGAAGTTTGTAAGGGTAAACATGCTCGGAGTTCCATTGCGCCACATAAATATTTTCTTCATCATCAATGCAAACATCGTGTGGGTATTCGAATGCTTTTACAGTTTGATACATTTCTTGCAGCTTGCCATTTGTGTAAGTTGGTTCGCTGCCCGCAATGTTGGAAACCACTTTAAAATTTTTATCCATGATGGTAACAAACCCCGACTGCTTCCATAAGTTTGAATTGCTTTGCAATACCGCTGCATACAAATAATCTCCATGAATTACCGGCCTGCAAACCCATGCGCCGGGCAAGGGAATTGTATCAATATATTTTCCTTCGGGTGTGTATCTTTTAAAAGCATTTTGCTGACGCGATGTAACAATGAGCGTTGGGTTCGCCGCATCTCTTTTATCAATGCAAACGCCATGAGCGTTCAACAGGTTTTCGTCTTTATCTCCACGGCCACCAAAGTGGCGAATGTATTTTCCCGCAGCATCGTACTGAATTACAAAGTCTTTTCCATAACCATCTGCCACATAAATATCACCATTGGCCGCAATGGCGGTTTCGGTTGGTATATATTCATCTGCCTTTGTATACTGGCCTGTTTCTTTGGGGTAATCAAGTGTAAGTAAAACCTTTCCATCCAATGTTGTTTTTATAACCTGGTGGCGGTTATTATCGCAGATGAACAACACTTCTGTACCATTCTCATTAAACAGCGTAAGCCCATGTGCGCCTGGATATTCCTTGCCCCATGTGGTTAGCAGCTTACCTTTTTTATCGTAAATAATTACGTTGTTCTGTGTTTCGTTGGTAAGCAAAATAATGCGGCCCTTACTATCCTGAACCATCTCGTGACAATCCTTTACAGGGTAACGGCTAAAGTCAAGTTTGCCCCAGTTGGTATCAAGTTTATAACGTTTGTTGTTGTGGCCAAAAATAATTTCATCGTTGCGTGCAAACGTTTTTAGCGACGGGGCCATAGCCATTGCTGTGGCAGCAAGCGTTGATTGTTGTAAAAATTTACGGCGTTGCAATTGTTTGTTTTTTAGTGCTGTGAAAATTACAGCATTTTATCTTATATCAGCGGCATTTTATATCAGTTATTTTTTTGAGCCGGGCATTTTGTAATTCTATTCAGCATTGTTGCGTCGCACACTTGTACATTCTGATCATGACTGAGCTTTCAACAGCCAAATACAAACTGCTTATGTACTCAATATTCTGTAATCTTCCGGGTAATCCATATCCTGCAATACATGCTGTGTATCCATTTCAATCCAATGAATATGCGCCTTATTCAATTGAACAATTTCTTTGCAGCCTTCCATGTCTTTGTGCTGTAGAATCGCTTCTTTATAAAAGGACGAAAAAATAACGGGGTTCCCCTTTTCATTTTTATAACGCGGTATGCAAATGCATTTTTCATCAAGTTGAAGTTGCGCTTCAAAAACCTTTTTCAGTAAAGTATATTCATCCGGTTCAATTAAAACCATATCACTTAAACAGATCATATATCCATCACCCTTTGCAGCAAAAACGCCTTGTTGAATGGAAGTCGTCATTCCTTTTTCATACTCGGGGTTATAAATAAATTGAACAGTGAAACCTTTCAAAGCATCCTGAATTTTTTCAGCTTCATACCCAGTTACAACCATAATTTCTTCAATACCCGCAGCAATTATATTTTCAATAACTGTTGCTATCACAGTCTTATTTTTATAAGGCAATAAAAGCTTGTTGGCTGTGCCCATTCTTTTAGATAACCCCCCCGCCAGAACAATTGCACTAACCATAACAAATGAAATGTTTTACATTAATCAGTATCCTTTTAAATGTTTTAAAATTACAATTAAAATTATAACCGAATTTTGTTACCCGGTTTGTATTGCCGGCAAATGAATTTCTATGAAAGTAAACGTATTGGCATTCGGCATTGTGAAAGATATATTCGGTAACTCAGCTATTGAAGTTGATGTAAATAATGCAGCAACTGTTGAACAATTAAAGGTACAGCTTGAAGAAAAATATCCGCGGTTAAAACAACTGGCATCATACATGGTTGCTGTG
>JANXWM010000392.1 GCA_025351145.1 Chitinophagaceae bacterium | reverse complement strand
TTGAAATGCTGAAGGAGTTGCGTCAGAGGGAAGCAAAGAAAAAGAGCCTGCCTCCATTTGTTATATTCCTGGAAAATTCTTTACAGGATATGGCCACCATGTATCCCAGTACTATACAGGAGTTGGAAAAATGCCAGGGCGTAAGCAAAGGCAAAGCAATCAAGTTTGGTAAACCCTTTGTAGAGCTCATTGCAAAATATGTGGAGGAAAACGACATAGAAAAGCCAGACGATTTTGTAATGCGCAGCGTGGCCAACAAGAGCAGCAACAAGATTTACATTATTCAAAATGTAGATAAAAAAATACCGCTCGAAACCATTGCACGCAACAAAGACCTGCGCCTCGATGCCATGCTCGAAGAAATGGAAACCATTGTAGCAAGCGGTACCAAACTCAACCTCACCTATGCTATTGACGATATGCTTGATGAAGATGAGCAGGACGAAATAATGGATTATTTCAAAAGCTGCGAAACATCTTCTTTAGATGTGGCACAGGAAGAACTTGCCGGCAGCGGTTACAACTGGGAGCAGCTAAAGATCATGCGCATCAGATTTTTGAGCGATTATGGAAACTAAAATTCATTTTTAAAATCAATATAATAAAGCCCGTTTGTTTGTTCAAACGGGTTTTGTTTTTTTAGTTCAATTTATTAGCCGGGCATAAGTTCTTTGTGGCATCGCCGCTTGCATCGCACTCTTGTACTTTCTGAATTTTATTGAGCAATGTGCAGCATAAAAAATAAATGCATGCCAGCCGCTTTGCAAAAGGAGCAGCCCAAAGCTGATGCTTATTCCGAACGTACAAGAGTGCGACGCAAGTAAAGCTTCATGGTTATTCTTTGGCCCGGTTAAAAAAATCTTTGAAAAAAAACAAAGAAATGCGTTGAAGATATTGCAAACGAATATTTCAGTTTGCTGATAATTAACATTACATTGGTTGATAATTTAGCCAGAAAATTTTATTGTTGCTCAATGAAAACTTTAGCCATACTGATGGTTGCATTAGTTGTAATTAATTTACAATTACATGCCCAGTCCGTTGAAGAACGTTTAACAGCAAAGAAACCCGCATGCCGTGAAGTATTGGCGAATGCGGCTTCGGTACTTCCTGAACTATACGCACAAAAGGCTTTTGATTCTTTAAAAAAAGCAATTGATATTATGCACAATGCCTGCCTCGATGTGCGGGAAGTTTTCTATTTAAAAACATTGTATTCCATAGAACGCCCGTCTATTTTATTGGCCCGCAATATGGACAGTGATTTTATGGATAAGCTGAACACTTATGCAGCAAGGGTTGCTGTTTTAAAAAACCGCAGTCCGCAATTTTATGATGCAGACGAGTATAAATTAATATCGTTTATAAAGCAATGGGCAACAGACTTGCTGGCGAAAAAAAATCTTTCTGCAGAGGACAGGTATTTGTGCAATGTGTTTGCGGGAAATATAAATAATCCGGAAAAAGAATTGCGTGCAAACAAAGATGAATACCCTGAATTATATGCATTGCTGCAACAGGGATACATCAATGAAAGGAATAGCGGCGGTATTACTTCAGCATTAATTGTTGGTACATGGATGCCAACGAAAGATCTCAGGGTGCTTGGCAACCATCCTTCGGTTGGTGTTTCTTTTGGCGGAAGAACAGGAAGGGATGAATTGGATTTTGCACTCCAGTTCAGGTTTGTAAATTCGAAGAACAGTTATGATGTACTGCGTCAAAATACGCTGTATAGCCGGGATGCTTATTTTGGGGGTTATATTGGGGTTGATTATACACGGTATATTATTCATAAAACCGGCTATGAACTTGGCTGGCTTGCCGGTGCAGGATTTGATGGGTTTGATATAACGAGTTTTTCAGATGGCAATTACAACACTGACTACCTGAAGCCATTATCTATAAATTCCTTCAACTTTAATACGGGCCTGCGGTTCAATTATTTTTTTAATGCCCGTGGTTTTATTGGCCTGCAGCCGAGATATAATTTTATTAATTATGGTAACAAAGGCGGCACAAGTTTGCGTGGCAATGCTGTATCGATTGATCTGCTGTTTGGCATCGCCCACAAAGCTTATTAACCCAAACCTGGCAGGTGGTTTTTTTAGCCAAACAGCGGTTCTTTAAGCATCGTTCCTTGCGTCGCACACTGGTACTGCAGAATATAACTGAGCTTTTAACAGCCAATACAACCAACTGCAAAAACACAGATAAATGACTATGCTATTTTCAGAAAAGATTTTGCGTTTTCTTTTTCAATTAAAGCTCCCGTTCAAATTAAACAACGGTGTTGAAGTGCTTGATGTGCATGGTAGTACAGAAGTTAAAAAAGCATGCACTGATTTCTGCAACAAATTTTACGGTGATAATAATCAACGCCATTTATTGCTGGGCATTAACCCGGGAAGGTATGGCGGTGGTATTACAGGCATACCTTTTACAGATTCCATCCGGTTACAAAATGATTGTGGTATTGTAAACGGTTTTGTAAAAAAGCAGGAACTGTCGTCAGTGTTTATCTACGATATGATCAATGCTTTTGGTGGAGCGGAAAATTTTTATAAGCAGTTTTATATTTCAGCCGTTAGCCCTTTAGGTTTCGTAAAAGATGGTAAGAACCTTAATTATTATGACGATAAATTATTGCTGAAAACAATTGAGCCATTTGTAATTGATTGCATGGAAAAGCAGGTGGCATTTGGAATTCATCGAGATGTTTGTTTTTGTATTGGCGAAGGCGAAAATTTTAAATGCCTGAACAGGCTGAACGAAAAATACAAATGGTTCAATGAAGTAAAGGCTGTGCCACATCCACGGTTTGTAATGCAGTACAGGCTTAAACGAAAAGAAGAATATATTCAACAATACATAGAAGTTTTGCGGCAAACTGCTTATTAATTATCTACATTTTTTATAGTTGGTCTTGTATCTTTTTCGTTTCTCGTTTCGTAATGCATTTTAAAATTATCAAGATTAGGTTTATACTTTCTTTCGCGCTGTAATTCGTACTGGTAAACCGTTTGACCGAGCTGGTACATAAAAGGCCATCCTACAGTTTCGTAATCGTATTTATCATCGTTTAGTATACCATCGCTGTTTGCATACAGTGTTGAGGTAAGCATGAATTCAACATTGTTTTTAAAATCTGCAACATATGAGACGTCTATCAAAAAACCATAAGCCCAGCCAACTTTATTAAACACACGGATATATGGCGGCAGCTTATGGTCGCCATTTCTGAAATAGAATTTTACATAGCTGTCGTAATATTCGGCACTGTCGTATTTTGGATAATTTGTTTCGGATGGATATTGTGAGAGATATTGGTACAAAAACCTGTAATCATCACCTGTTAAATTAAACCTTTGTTCTTTTGGTACAGAAGAAGGAAACAAGACTGACTGTAGTAATTGCTGCAAATCTTCGAGCGGCACATGATTAACTTTTGTAAAATCTATTGGTTCGTTAATAAGGCTATCGTTACTATTGTAATGCGCTTTACCCACTTTAATAACCTTGCCAAAATAAAATGAATCTGTATTATAAGCAGGTGGCTGTGCATAAATTAAAGTTCCATCATCTTTTATAAAACGCACTTGGTTTGTGTGCCGGTTTTCTTCAGCTGTTAAGCCAAGGAACTGCCGTGTAATTCGTAAACTTTTATATCCTTTATCGTGAAGGTTACGGTTAATGGTTTGCTGGCCTGCAAATTCATACAATCTGTTATAGGCATCATTATCACTTATAAGAAAAGCTTTTTTTATATAGTGCGCAATGGATGGCAAAAGGTTTTGCGCAGTACTGTCTGTATAAACTTTTGTTTGTTTGGGATAGCTGCTGTCAATTTGTAAAGCAGTGTATTTGTTTACATCTTTTATATGGATGCTGTTGAGCTTTTCTAGGGCAAGCAGAGCCAGCGGAAGTTTTACGGTTGATGCAGGATTAAAATAAAGATCACTGTCTGCATTAAAATAATAATTCTTGAAAAAAGGCTTGTTGTTTTTATTCCTGTTGATTTGTGTATAAATAACCTGTACCCAAAAACTGTCTTTATCTTTTAAAACTTTTTGCATAACCGGGCTACTGTTGCGCAGCAACATGTTCAGCAATAAAGTATCTGTTTTTGGCTGTGCAAAAATGTTCGTGTTGCAAAGCAGGCATAAAAATAAGCAGCGATATTTCATGGGTACTGAAGTTAAGATAAGCCGAGCAAAAACAAACAGGTAAAGCACAAACTGTTTATAATTCTTTTGGTAATTATGCAAGCGTACGGGCTGTTAAAAGCTCATATATGATCAGAACGTACAAGTGTGCGACGCAAGAGACGATGCCACAACGCTCTGTTGTTTGGCTCAAAAAAGAGTCTTTATGCTTTGCAAAATCTTTCACAAAAAGCACAAGCTTGCATAATTTATGCACAGCATATCCGTTGTTTTGTGTTTAAGCATACTTTAGCAAAAATCATAAACAAGCAGCATGGGTATTTTATTACAGATTTCTGACTCAACTACTGTGGCAAAGACTGCAGAAAGCCTTAACCTTTTAAGTTTATTGGAAAAGGGCGGATGGCTGATGTACCCGCTGTACCTGCTTTTCGCGGCGACAATTTTTGTGTTTTTTGAGCGGCTTATTGCCATTGGTAAAGCATCGAAGATTGATAATAATTTTATGAACATCATCCGCGATAACATTGTTACCGGCAACCTTGTGGCTGCAAGAAACCTTGCAAAAAATACCGATAACCCCGTGGCACGCATGATTGACAAAGGGATTCAGCGTATTGGCAAGCCCATTGATGCCATTGAAAAAAGTATGGAAAGTGTGGGCAACCTGGAGATATATAAAATGGAGCGCAACCTTTCTGTATTGTCGCTGGCTTATGGCATAGCGCCCATGATCGGGTTTCTTGGAACGATCTTCGGTATGCTGCAGTTGTTCTCCGAAATCAGTTCATCCGGCGAATTTACACCCGCCCATATTGCGGGTGGTATTTATACAAAAATGGTAACATCTGCGTCGGGTTTAATTATTGGTTTGCTTGCTTATGTGGCATATAATTTTTTAAATACGCAGATCAATAAAACAATCAATAAAATGGAAATAGCCAGCAACGAATTTGTAGATATTCTGCAGGAGCCAACGAAGTAGTTGTAAGTAATACATATTTTGAACCGGGCATAAGTACTACTATTAAACATCCTTGCGTCGCACTCTTGTACAGCATAACATTGCTGAACATTAAAGGCGCTAAACGATAAAGAAAAAATGAAACTCAACAGAAGATTAAAAGCACATTCTGAACTGCATGCAGGCTCACTGAACGATATCCTGTTCATACTGTTGTTTTTCTTTTTAATTGTAGCTACGCTTGGCAATCCCAATATTGTTAAGGTAAATAACCCCGCCGGTAAAAAAGATACAAAGGCCAAACAGAATATAGTGATCTCCATTGATAAAAACCAGCAGCTCTTTCTCGACCGTAAACTAATTGACATCAACATGATCGACACCATCCTGCGTGCCGAAGTAATGAAACAACGTGTATTTACCGATACGCCTTCTGTTGTGGTTAATGCAGATACTGCATCATTGTACGGCGAAGTATTCCGTGTAATGCAAAGTGCAAAACGTGCAGGGGCAAGAGTTGTAGCAATTGTGAAGTAGGGAAGCCCCCATCCCCTAAAGGGGTGCTGTTATAGTTTCAGCAAGAGTTCTCTGTAATAATTAATTCCCCTTTAGGGGTTAGGGGCTTCAGCTTTTGCCATTCTGTCTTTTCCCTGCATATCTTTTTTCAGTTCAATATTTGTATAGCCATACTCTTCAAGCAGTAGGCAAATTTCCTTTCCTGAAGCTTCATTAATCTCGAAAAATAATTTGCCATTTTTGTTCAAATGCTGCAAACCAAAAACAGCAATCGCCTTATAGAAAAGCAATCCATCTTCATCAGGAACAAAGAGTGCAATATGTGGTTCATGCAGCAATACATTTTCAGGCATTTCATTCGCTTCACTTTGTTTAATATAAGGCGGGTTGCTAACGATGATATCAAATTTTGGTAACCGTTTCCATTCTTCTTTATTCAAAATATCCAACTGATGAAATACAATTTCGGTTTTCTGTAGTGCAGCATTTTTTTTAGCTACATTCAGTGCGCCGGCAGATATATCCAAAGCATGAACTTCAAGAGAAGATATTTTTTTCTTCAATACAATAGGGATGCAACCACTGCCTGTACCAATGTCTAAAAAACTGTAAACTTCAAACTCTAAACTGTAAACTTCTTTTGTTATCCATTCAACCAGTTCTTCTGTTTCGGGCCTTGGAATCAAAACGTTTTTATCAACATAAAACTGCATGCCTGCAAACCATGCTTCGTGCAAAACATATTGAACAGGGTTATGTTCCAGCAATTGTGCTGTACAATTATTCAATAAATCTTTTTGTTCAATGCTTAATGGAAATTGTTTATTGATAAGGCGATCTATTCTTTTAAACCCGGTAATATACTCTATTACCATGTCAGCAATATTCGCAGCTTCGCGGTCATCGTATAGCTCAAAGAGCTGATACATCAGTTGCTTATATGCTTCCTGCACAGTCATACTGCAATGATAGGATGATTTCTGTTAGATTTGTACATCAATGACT